>JADFYF010000040.1 GCA_015233165.1 Candidatus Omnitrophota bacterium | reverse complement strand
GCCCGGGGAACAAGGGTTCGATCTGGTTTAAAGATTCTGTCGAACTAACCAAGTATCCTATGAAGGAACTTTCTGAGAAAGATCCATTAGAAGTCGAAGTCATTTCTAACGGCAAGACCATGATCGGCAGCAAGCACAAGGTCACCAAGGGGACCGTAGTTCAGGTCGCTGGCGAGTGGTGGATTTTAGAATGGGGTGCGAATGCCAAATACAGAGATCCCATCATCAAATCCTTGGTTAAACCTATGCATAAGGATGACAAGAAGATTGCCCAGGTCACCGTCAATCCTAATCCAGCCCTTCTTAAAAAATTAGAAGGCAATCCTAGTGCCGAAGTGACGACCTTAAAGGACGGTACCGTCATTTTAAAGACGGAAGTTGTTCCTGGATTACCTAAGTCTGTCACCCAAAATGTCGTGCCTAAGGCCTTTGATCAGAAGCAGGCGGATCAGGCGATTGAAGATGCCTTAAAGGCTGTTTCCGACGATGCGGATGTGGATTGGAATGCGGTCATTGCCAATTTAGAAACGAGAATTAAGGAATTAGGAGACAAGGGACAAGACCTGCTTGAGAAGGCCCGTGAAGCGGCGCTGTATCGTAACAATCAATTAGCGGCCCAGTACGCGAGTGCCGAGGCAGAGAAGATAGCGGGTCTTAAAGATTCCTGGTTATCCTTACGGGATATGCTGAGACTTCAGGTATTGAAAGCAGAGAAGGCGGGAGCTAAGGTTCCTGTTCCGGATTTGTTTAACTCTTTAGCGATTAACGCAACAAACACCTTGATCGCCCAGATCAAGGACGCTGAAAGTAAGACGAACGCCCAGATTTTATTTGCTCAAGGGTATATGAGTGTGGATTTCCCAACACCCGCCGATGTTCAAAAAGCCATTGATGATGGAGCAGGCATCCTAGCCAAATTGCAGGGCGATGAGGCCGCTTTAGAAGCCAAGATTGCTGCCGCACAAAACGGAGACATCTCAAACCTGTTGCCCAGTGTCGATGAAGACAATAAGGCTAATGATTATGGGAATAAGCTTCTAGCCGACGGAGCCAAGGCCAAGGCGTACTGGAGTGATCAGTTAAGCAAGATTAGCCCCAGCAACCCTGGATATGCGGCCATTCAAGAGCAGCTTCGTTTGGCGGATCAGATGATTAATACCGGAAATCAGATCATCGCCCAGGCCCAGCAGAATTTGGCGTTATCCAACTACGACGGCAAAAGTGATTTAGCTAATAACAAACCGTATGTCAGCGCTTTGAACTCGATTTTGAACATCAAGGACAGCGACTATCAGAAGAGCTTGGATGATTTATCAGCTCGAAAGACCGGCGATGCCACCGAGATAGCCCGCATTGATCCTGATACGACTAAACCGCCGGATGTCAATACCAATGCCTTATTGCCGACTAAAGCAGACTTAAAGACATGGCTTGACAGTGAGATCAAGAACTTAGCTAATTTAACCGGTTTTAAGACCCAGGATTATTTGGCTCAGCAGGCGGCTCTCGCAGCGGGGACAAACAATCAATTCAGAAAAGATTTTGTGGCCGAGTTGATCGCCAGCAACAAGAGTGAGATTGCCTTAACCCAGCAGAAGATCCAGGTCTATAACGATCTATTAGCTGCTGTGAATAATCCAAACTTGAACCATGATGATTATGTAGCTGCGCTTCGGAAGTACATCGCATTATTAAAGCAGGATATGTCCTTTGTGGATAGTAAGTTAGGTCTTCTCAGCGACGCGAAGTCGACACCGGTGTTCCCTGTGATCGATCCTGTGAAATTGCTTAAGGACCGTCAACAGGCCCTGTTAGATCAGATTGCCTTTGTGTCACAGCAGCGAGCGGATTTAATTGCCATCCAGAATTTATTAGTTCCTGATTACAAGAACTTCCCGTTTCCTGATCCAAACGCATTAAGAAAAGCTTGGAATGAGAAGGATGGAACCGATGTTAAGTCGATTACCGATGAGATCACTTATTTAGGCAAGGTCAATCCGAAGCTCTTGACAGTGGAGGCTTACAAAGATATTCAGGATCTCAAAGTCTTAGACAATCGTGAATTGACAGAATTGCGTCCCTTAGCTTTACAGGTGGCCGATGCGATGGATGCTTTAAAGAACGGAACGATGACGGTGGATCAGGTCGCTGAGTTGGTTAAACAGATGTTAGCCAAGCAGGAAGAACTATTGTCCGCACGTCTAACGATTCAGGAAGCTCTGCTTAAATTGGCCAAGGATGGGAAATTCTTTAGCGCCAAGGATACAGCGTTTCTCAGGCGGAAGGCCAAGGAATTAAGAGATGTTCAGACGCGCGTCCGTGACAACAACGGGGCTAAGGTTCCGATGGATACCTTAGGTGAGACGATGGATAGCATTCTAACCGTCGCTGAAGCGGAATTAGCGGCGTATCAGGATCAGAAATTCTTTGAAGGCAAGGTGAAAGAAGCCGGTCAAAACAGAGCAGCAGCTATTGAAAACAGGGATCAGTTAGCGGCCAAGCGTAATGCCAAGTTGGTCCTGGTTTTTGATGAGGCTGTGGCCAAGATCAGCGCGGATACGGAATTAAATCCCTATGAACGCGACGCTGCCTTGACGCTGTTAAGAGATGAGCTGAGATTACGGTATGCTATTGCCCCTAAGATTATGATCGATGGCAAATTGATTGCTCTTTCGAATATTCCTAATTTTGAAGAATCCGTCGGGCTTTTGACCAAGTGGACACCTCAGGGGACGACCCAGATTAGAACGTGGAACAATGCGGTTGTCCTAGATCAAAATAATTCTTTGAGTTTCTTAGGCGGTAACCTGGCGGCTCCGTATACGGGTGGTCCGACGGGTCAATTGTGGGCGATTAGTATCAATACTCTTAAAGGCGAATGGCAGAATCATTTTATGGGGGGAGTCGAGCAGTTAAGTCAGTTCCAACAGACAGGCGATGCTCTTCATCCTAACAAAGGAGTCATGGCGACGAATAATATGATTGTCTTGGCTGATCAGGTGGGTTATCGCCATGTTTATAGCCGCGACGGAGAAGAAGTCAAGGCGGTGTACTTCTCCATTATGCCTTCACTTGGTCAGGAAGTTGGCGGCGATAAAGCGACGATCCTAGGTTTAGCGAGTCGTCTGGGTGTGGATGTGACGACCAAGGATAAATGGGTTTTAGAGGTTAATCTTGTCAATGGAGCCGCCCAGCGTAATGCCACGTTGCATCTGTACGATGCCTTAACCGGCTTAGAAGTTCCCGGCAGTGCCAGGTCGGTGGTCTTTAATGCACAAGACGGTATCACCTTATTTAGAACCACCTGGGAACATAAGTTTAATGAGCATGTCTCCGCCTATGTGGGCCCTAGTGTGGGCACCAACGGAATTCAAGGGGTTCTAGGGACACATTTCAAATTAGATGACAAGGTCTTTAGTTTCTTAAAAGAATCCATCAATGCGGGCGTGGAATTAAGAGCGGGCGTGAAGAATCAATCCTTAAGCTCTCAGGCGACGTATGGACGAGTTACGGTTAGCGGCTCTGTCAGCAGCAACAGGGATTTCAGTCTAGGAGGCAAGATTCGCTTACCTATGGAGTTTAACGGCTATGAACCCAGCTTCGGCGGAACCGTCGGTATGCAGGGCAGCCAGCGACGGCAGGAATTAGCCTTTGGTTTAGGAACGGGTGCAGATGTCATCGTTCCGTTTAGTAACAATGGCCATCCTGGTATTGGTGTCAGACAGTCCTTGATTCCTTATAAATTACGCGTCGAGAAATTAAAGAAGGAATTGCAGTCGTATGGACGTCCTGTAAGCCCGGATAGTGTGGTATTCTTCCATAATTTGTATCCCTATATTTCCGCTCAGGGACCGGTGAATGCCGAACGTGTGTTAGACATCATTGGTAAGATTGATCCTAAAGATTTGAAGATTACGCTGGCGGCTCAAAGCGGTGCACGGGTCTTTGATGCCGAAGACAGCCGATTAGCCTTCCTCGATTACATCGACGGATATGCGGTTATTCTGGGATTTGATTTCCAACCGATCCCGGTGTCCAATCTTAACGATTATGAAACCATTGCTCCATTAGCCACTCCTCTTAAGAAATGGACAGATGAAGATAAGGCTGCTGCTAAGATCACAGAATCCAGAAAGGGGTATTACTGGATCAAGATCAATAGTGTTCCTGTGGAGGTGTCCGAAGAAGCGCAGTTATTAAAGGCAGGTTCGTACAGCGTTAATGGTAAGCCGTATTTATTAACCAACCCTGCTGTCTTTAAAAATATGCTTAAAGGTTTGGATTATGCCGCCCTGCATCCTCCTATGGATATGAAGGCTGATTTTGATGTGGAGAATTTAGGAACAAGAAAGTGGGAATTTTATGTGAAGGGTAATGACTTAACATCGATACAAAAGAAAGCTGGTTTCTTGCCTGAGGGCGTATTAGCCAAAAAGATTGCGGATAATCAGACCGGGCTTCGTGTTGTTATGGTCAAGGACAAGGATGGTCAAGAGATCGCCAAGACAGAGATCGTGGACGGCAAGACAGTCAATATCAATCGTATTGTGATTGAAGAGCAAGCTAAGCCTCGAGTGTTTAACAAGGTTATTTATAAGGACACTATTGCCGCTGTGAATACAAGCAATGTGCTTTTAGTATGGCCTAATCAAAATGCGGAATGGGTAGATCCGGCAGTCTTAAAAGACAATCCAACATGGACAACCGAAGAAGGAGTTCAAAGATTAGCCCTGGATGCCAGGGGCAACGTGGTAGGCCGGTATGAAGCCGTGTATACGGGGATCAATCAATTTGAATTTAGAATTTTAACCAAGAAACAAGTTGAGAATGATTATTCTCAGATCATCTTCCCTTGTGAGGCGGGTAAAGAGGTGACGGTTCAGTTTATTCTTAATAGCGATGTTGTGAAAAAAGAATTCTTTGAAGACCTCAGACGTGCCCTGATTCGTAAGATTAAATTAGTGACGGTAAAGGCTGGAACGGATATTGAAGTTAAAGATGATGAGACAACTATTCCTGTTATTCCCGTCGCTCCTGTGAAACCTGTTTCACAAAACCCGGATCAGAATAACGGTACCGGTCTTCAAGGACCGACGGGAGAGCAAGGGGCTATGGGGCCAAGCGGATTTCCTTTAGAAGAAGAGAATCAGCCCCAAACAGCTGGAGTTGGCATTCTTTTGATTTTAGAAGCATTACTGACGTGGTTATCTTTAAAAAAGAACCGCATTAAAACATCGTTGTTGATTCCTCTAGTTGTTGCCGTAGCGGCATTGTTCCCATCTGTTAAAGCTGCTGAAGATAAACCCTCTCCTAAACCTGTTGTGACTCTTGAAACCAAGACGAATGAGTCTGGACGCTATGTGGCCGTTTACGGCCAGGGGCTTGTGTATTGGGATAAGGACAATCTTAAGAAGAATTTTGAAAGTCACGCGTTAATTGTCTGGAATGACGGCAGAACAGAGTTTATCCCATCTAAGTTGATCGGTGGCGATAAGGCAGATAAGGTTATCGTTGCCGCTATTTTTAAGGAAGCTAAGGAGATTCTAACGCTTGGGCCCGAACAGGTTAAAGATGATGTGAATGGAAAGTGGAAATCGATTAGTCTTGGCTTTTGGGAAAAGATGTATGAAGGAAATTATGTGCAGGTGATGACCGGGGATGCCGATTTCTCCAGGGATCATCGTTTGATTATTTGGAAGGATCAAACGGCAGAGTGGGCCACCTTAGGGCAAATCGAAAAGGATAACGGAGGCCCCATTTATCAGAGATCCAAACAAATTTTACTTAAGGATAAAGACGGGGAAACCGTGGATTATTTCCGTTTGGTTAAAACGTATGACGGGAAGATGACCTATCGCTTATTAAACGATGTGAAAGATCTGTATCTGGTTCAGGGTAAGACAGAAGGGAATTTCCGTGTCAGTTTCGAGAATGCCAAGAAGGCCGATGTGTATAAGTTTATTTTAAGTCAGAACAAGAAGATAACCCTTCTTCGTCGCTCCAAGGAGGCTATGGCGTATGATATTCGAAGAGCCCAGGAGAAGGGTTTAGCAGACATTGATTTTGAAGATGAAGTCGCAAGCATTGTGTTTTTAGATGAGGACCCCTCCAAGGCGGAAACCTTGGATATGGATACGGGAAAGATTTTGGATTGGATGACGGGAACGTTTAAAGCCTCAACTAAGACTCAGGGCACGGATATTGACCTGGATGGTTTTAAAGTCCGTATGATAGAACGTCGCAACAAAGAGGGCCGTTTTGAGAACGTCAAAGGGATTATCGTCGGACCAAAGGAGAACAAGCTTATTGGAGAAGAGTACATCACCGCCTTTGTCACGAAGATGAGCAATGGAAGTCCCATCGCTGGAGAAATGTTTGTCGGGTTAGTCAGCGAGCCACATCAGGACCGCAGGGTCTATAAGATGGGCGAGCAGTATAGTGTTGATTTCACCAAGCCTGTTGCTGCGGTGAAGTTCAAAGGCCATTTAAAATTGTTTGACCAGGATTTTGAAATCTTCGAAAGACGTTCTTTAGACAAGGATATGTTTGAGTCCGCCTATCTGTTGACGGAAGATCGCAAATCGATTGCCGATATCAAGTTGATGCCTTATGGAGACGTGTCTGTGAATGTCAGGGATTCTCACGGCACTCCTGAGCTTGCCCGAACAGGATTCATTTGTTTTAAGGGAGAGAAGATTTCCAGCCAATTCCAGATCAAGGAGGGGAGTGGTCTTCCTAATGTCAGCTGGAAGAGTTATACCGAGACGCTCAAAGACCAGTATTCGTTAGCCCACGTCACAATGTATGCGGCCACTGAACAGGGCAATAAGAATCCTGATGACATTTTAGGGTATGGTTTGGAAGGTTCCCGAGGAGAGTTTACGTTTACGTCCGGTAAAGGGATTAAACGCGCGGCGCAGATTATGTATAACGGCGTTACGCAGTCGATCGCCCACAAACGTTATATTGGTACAGCTGACCCGTTGGATCTGATTCAGATGTATGACCCTAATAAAATGGATCAGCCTTTGTTTACGAATTATGCGGGTAACGGGGATCTGGTTGAACTTAATGAAGTGCGTTTTAATGATAATCATCAGTTGGAAGTTTATGGGATGACCAGCGGGTTTGAAACGCCCCGCATCACTATTATCGACCATGAAACAGGTAAGGATAAGGCGATTATTTTTGGTTTTGAGAATCACACGATCTTTCCCTATCGGGATGGGTATACGGGGAATATTGATAATCGTATCTATTCCAATATTTTTAATCACTTCAACAGACAGTATGTGTTACACGGCGAAGATCCTCTGTTTGGAAAGACTATTCGCGAAAGCGGAAAAGACAAGGAACTGACCAAACTGTATTTCTCCGAGGGGCAGCAGAAGACCATTAACACAATGTCCTTTGTTCCCCCAGCGTTGACACAGAAACTTCCTGTATGGACGGATGAGGGCGTTTCGATTTCGATCAATGCGAAGGAGATGGTTAAGGCGATGACAGAGGGGTATGTTCCTTTAAATGGTCATGAGGACAGGGGTCTATATCAAACTAATCCCTCGACCATTCGTTCCCAGTATGCCTTTACAGCCGATGAATCCAAGATCATCCGTGCGCTGATCGCTCAGGGGAAATTTACCGAAGCCGCTCGTGCCTTAAAATATTACTATACCGTCACCCAAGGTGGGGATTTGGAAGTTTATAACTCTTATAATATTGCCAGCGGCGAGCCTCAGGAATTTATTCCAGGTTTCAAGAGACCTTTAACAGCCCGGAAAACAGCGGCGGCCCAGATTGCCCTTGCTCAAGCGGCCTTTGACTATGCGATGGCGACCTCGGATGCACAGGCGATGAGTCTAGCTAAGAAGATAGTGAATCATCTCAAGACGGTTCATCTGGTCGATCTGTCTAAAGGCGGTTTGAAATCAGAGCGGACAGGGGAACGGTTCTCCTTTGACGGTATTATCTTCTGGCCTGACTATGAGAAATTCATGACGGCCGATAATGCGAATGCCTATCTTTTATTTAACCAGATCGCCCGCTCTTCCGTCGGTGATTCTGAATTTAAGAAACAAGCCGCAGAGCTCAGAGATCTTCAGGCGAAGTGGCTTGTGACCAATATCTTGCCTCGTTTTAACGCTGAGAATATTGTTCTTAGTGGAACTCATGAACTTCAGGATATTCAGAAAACCAAGGCAACAGAGAAGATTTATGCGCAAACCCTCCATGTCACCGCCGAGGATACCTTAGCGTTTATTCGTGCCGCTCAAACAATGGGGGTGGCTAAACCTAAACTCATTAAAGCCTTAGATACTGCTTCAGAAATGTTTGGTGTCACTGTGGAGGGCGTCTGGGGGATTGACTTTACGATGCCGCGCGGTCAGATCGACACCTTATCCGGACAGTGGACTTCAGAGTTTGCCAATGTGGCATGGCAGATTGGGCATGACAAAGCCTATGCCAAGGCGATCAAGAATTTAAATAGTCTCTATAACAAGGGAACCTATCCTGAAGTTAAAACACCCCAGAGATCAGAAGAGTTAAGTGAGCGTGGATTGCCGACGGGCGTTAATAATTACGCCTTGGTTGAACAGACAGGGGAATCCGTTTGGCCGATATCTCCTGTGACAGCTGCGAATGTTTTGGAGAATTCACAAGAAGCTGTTGTTGCTTCCCCTAAACCGGCCACCTTATCTGAAGGGATTGTTTTAAGTAAGGCCAAGGATATGGATAGTGTTATCCGTTGGGGAGTTAGTAGTTTTGCTGCTGTTTTAGGGTTGCAGATTTTTTATTGGTTAGCCTGGGCCTTGTTATGGAGAAGAAATCTTAAGAATATACAAACACGGGCCGGGGCTCAATTGGTTCCTAATAAGGTTATGGCGATTTCCGAAGAGAGGTGGGCTAAGAATATTCTGGGTGCTACGGATGTTCCCGGGAGCACTAATCAGCGCCATGGCGACGGACCTCTCTCGGCGAATTTCTCGGCGCAATTACGAGCTTTATACAAGTTGGTTTTAGCATGGAGAGCCAAGGTGAATGGGTATGATGAGGCCAATCTTAAAGCAGGTCTTTTGGGCCAGGATGATCCTTTCTTAAACGGATTAGATGAGTTTGCGTTAATGGCAGGGTTTTTCATGCGCCGTGCCAACAAGGAAGGCTATAAAGACAGCAAGTATTCCTTTGATAGCAACCATTTCTTCGGACGACTGGAGATGTATGTCAGCCCGTATCGTGAAGCGATGGTGAAGCTATTGGCGCAAAGACTAGAAGCCCAGGATTGTGCAACGCTTCAGACGGTCGATACGTCGATTGAAGAATTATTAAAAGATATGGGAATGAATCCAAGACAGCAAGCGGCAATTTCTTCAACGGCCGCATTAGGGTTTATTCAGGATGTGATTCAGAATAATGTCCGTGACTCAGATATGATGGCATTTAATGCCATTACGGCAGGTCTGGGAGTTACCTTTAAGGATGTGAAGGATCAAAAGTTCAAGGAAATTGAAGGCAACACCTTTGAAGTGGTCAATCGAGTCATGGGAACAGTGATGAAGGAAGCCGACGGCACCGCTGAAGCCAAGATTGCCCATGTCAAAGCTTTCGAGACTAAATTCAAAGAGTTCTTAAAAACAGAATATAGCGAAGTGACCCCTAAGTATTATCTTTTCATCGAAGCGATGAAATTGTTGCCGCAAATCGTCGCTGTTTTAGGGGCGATGGTGGTGGCTTATAACGATTCTGTCGGAGGTTCTTCGATTATTATTTTTGTTCAGGATTTTGTTGGGCAGTTAGTTCACCTGTTGACATTTAAGATAGCCGCGGGATTGTTAGGGATTAGTATTCTAGCGCACTTAGTCAGCGCCTATGTCGCCCGTGCTCGTCATAACAATAGTTACCTGGCTCGTGATATGAGACGAGGGGCATTCTGGAATCCTATTTATTATGGGAATGTCGGTCATGTCACAAGGGCCATTGCTTTTACGGTATTAGGGATAGCGATGTTGTCCCTTCCTGTGAACAGCATGTCGCAGTACATTCTAACAAGAGGTTTGGTTGTTTTTGTGATTGGTCTGGAAGTGGCCGCAGCGATCTTACCGTTTATTTTTACAGCGTATAGCCGCGTGACGCAGGCGTGGGTGATTGACGCCAGCCGTCATGGGGCCAAACCCTCTAGGGTTTTGTCGACCTTAAATATTCTTAATATTCCTGAATGCCGTCCCATGTCGATTTTAGGAGACGCGTTTAAATATTATCTGCAGCCCTCTGTTCCGACGGGAAGCGTCTGGGACTTGTTCCTGGCGGTTGTGAATTATGTCGTACTGACCGTTTCCTTTATTTGGATTGGAGGCGTGTTTATCGGCAAATCTGGTTTAAGTCAATGGTTCTTCCAGCAATATTCCATCGGTGTTCCGGCGTGGAAAATGTTAGCCGGTGGAGCCATCTTTGCTCTGGCTTTGTATTTAGCCCGTTTTGCCATTTCCAATATTATTACCTCGGTGGCTAATGCGATTGTTAGTTGGCCGTTTAAGGTGGCAGGTCTTCTGTATACCTCCTTACATTTTGCGTATGGTTTACCTATGGGGTGGATGATCGCAGGTGGTTTTGCGGTGGCGGCCTTGGTCGAACCGCATTTCTTAAAGGGGATCCTGTATGTCCAGGAAAAGTTAATGGAACGTCGGTACCAGAAGAATATTGCGAAGCATCAGGCAGAGAATAATGGTCAGAATAAGAAGTTTGGTGTGGTGTGTATCGGAGGAGATGCGATAGGGACCTTAGGACGTCTGGAAGCCCAGGCGGTGATTGACCGTTGGTATTGGTTTAAATATCGCTCATCGCAGGCGGTTAAGACCTTCGTCAAGGCTCATCAGTTGCAAGGTCTTGCCGGAGACAAGGAGGCCGAGCGTTTAATCAAACAATTGCATTACGTGGAGTGGCTTTCCAAGGTCACCCTGGTCCATCCGTCTCAGGTTGTTGTGAATGCGACAAAGTATAATGAGATCATCGAGGAGGTTCGGGCTAACGGTGTTCCTCTCGTTAATGGGGTTTGGGATGCGACGGACGCTCAGATCAAGACGGTGGCTGGTAAATTGAAGAAGGTGGATGATAAGAATTTAGATATTTATGTGGCTAGCGAAGAACAGAAGTCAGAGCTTCTTAAAGCGATGCAGATGCGTTGGTTCTTTATTTCTTTCCAATCTGCGGGAGGTCAATCTCAAGACGTCGGAATGACGATGGTGGATATTGCTTTAGCCATGGCTCAACGCTTGGTGGGAGTGGATGTCACGTTCTATTTTATCAGTAATAAATATGTGGATAACAATAAAAGACCTTCAGAAGAATCGTATGGTTGGTCGAATGATTTTGGTCAGAGACAGAAGGTTCTTTTGATTATCGAGAAATTAACAAGAATGAAGGGTAAGGTGATTCATGACTGGACGCCATTTGCCAATAAAGCAGAGGCAGGGACGGGTATGGATATGGCCTATGAAAGCACTCCTGATTTGGATAATATTCTGATTATGGATCGAAACGCCACGGTTCAGGATATGGGGACTTTTATTTATGATGTCAAAACGGCCCTGGCTAACGATCATTTGGTGATTGTGGTTCCTGGGCGTGGGACAACCAATATTACGAACCCTATGGGACAATCGTCTCAACTGGTGGAAGAAGGACACCGTCAGTATGTCAAGGGCGTGATGGCGTTTGGCGGAAAAGCAGGGGAATCTGTCGGGACAGGTTGGGGGAACTTGCTTAAGAATTTCTATTGGAAGGCGCAGAAAGCCTTGGTGACGAAAAGATTCCCCACGCGTCCTATGACGTCTCGGGCCAGCGCGCAGAGAACTGTATGGACAGATTTTATTGAAACGATTCTTGGTTTGATCGGTTTTATTCCTCATGCCGTCGGTATCTCTGAAGATATTTGGGCTGTCCAGCAGATGGCTGATTCCAGTTCCGCGTTGGGAGGCATCCCTCAATTTACGACAGGCAGGTCTATGTGGCATAAGATTCGTGAATCGGCCTCTCATTATGACTGGATGTCTGCCTTTCCACGCTGGGCCGGTGGTTTTCCTCAAAAGAAGATGGATCCTATGATGCAGAAGGTTTTTGATTATGGCCGCATGAATTTCTTTGCCAAGGAGATTCGTGATAATGGTGGACGGTTCTTCCTCTCAGCTCCGTTAGCGCTTCTGTTTATTGTCGTCATGCCCTTTGCGGTCAAGCTTGGTGTGATGCCCTTCGTCGGTATTAATCTTATTTTTGCTGCCCTGGGAATCTTATTTAACCAGGTACAGACTCTGAGCGGACTTTTGGCTTATTTAGAAGCGCATGGATTCAATAGATACACAGCGGCCTTGTCAGGCGCCATGGCCGCTTATCTCACAGGGAATCCTGCCATCGCATTTATAGCCTTTATTGCCGGAGGCTTTGCTCTTCCTTTTGCGCGCTGGATTTCAACCAGACCTCGTGACATGATTCATTTTGGAACGCAATTGGTGATCCACGTGTTAGGCCAAATCATTCGTCAGCCGCTAGTGTTTGTGATGTCAGGAGCTCTTAAGATGGACGCGTATAGCGTCGACATGAGAGAGTACGTGAATAAGGCGTATGCGGATTTCTTAAGCATTAAGAGCGTTTGGAGATTAGGTTTTGTTCTTTTTATCGCTGATATCATTGCCATATCCAGTCTTGATATGTTAAACGGTCTTTTTCTGCTTCCGACGTTAATGTTCAGTGTCAGTTTGTTATTAGGGCCATCTGTGATGAAGGCTAAAGAAGGTTTTCATCTAGGCTATTTGCCTCAGTTGGCTGTTCGATTAGCCGGGTGGGTCAGTGGATTTGTATTCTTTGGGGTGCTTTCCTTTGGTGTTCTTAAAGGGGGAATGTTGGTTTATGTGTCTCATGCCGTCCTGGCCTTAACCGCTGTCATGTTTCTACTTTGGTTCTGGAAGATTAAAAGTCCATTTAGCATTTTTGATCAACTCATGAATAAGTTACGCGCTAAGGCGGGGATTCAATCCATGGATGGATCTGTTTCTAAGGCAAGTCTTCAGGGTATCCAGTCTATTCAAGGGACTATTTTAGATTTCACAAATAAAAAGGGTATCTGGGAAGAGGCTTCTAAGAAGGATGTTCGTCTAAAAGGGGATGCCGATATTAATGAACAGGAATTTAGGCGTATTGCACAGGGAGATTTTGATAAGGTCTGGCTAATTGTGCAGAAGTCTCTGAATACTATTCCATACGCAGAAGGTAAGGCTGAATCTAGAGGGACAGTTAAATGGTTTAAAATGATCCGTCTTTATTCTGAATATTTGCGTCATACGGTCGTTTCTGTATTTGTTTTAGCGTTCTTCTATTTTGTTCCTATTCCAGGTTTATTGGTCTTTGAAACGGAAGCGGCGCGTATTTCGGTTCCTTTATTCAGTTTATTATGTGTGATTGGATTAGGCCTAGGGCTGGTCCTTGTTGCGGACATGATTTTTCAATCACTGTCCTTCTTTAGCGTATCGGCGGCCCGGAATCGTTTTAATAGCCTCTATGAAACCTATACCCAGGCAGAGAGTTCCATCGTCGCTAGTTTAGTAGGTGGAATCAATGAAACCAATCGGAATAATGCCCTGACCATCGCTCAAACACGAGCGCTTTTTGCAGATACCTTAACCTATATCGAACAAGGTTCCAGTGCGTATGCTCATAAGACGATGAATACGATTGGGAAGGTTCTTAAAGATCAGCAGATTGTGGCTCCCTCTAGATTGGGGCAAGGCCTGGTGAAAGGAATTGTTGTTCTGTTACTAAGCGGATTGTTGTTTGCAGGAGGCATTAGCCGGACACAGAATATTTTGTCGATGGATGATGCACAGATCGTCGCTGTTTCTGGCAGTTCGAATAAGAAGGATGCTGATTCTGGTGTTTTAGATGAGATGGCTAAAAATGCTCAAGCCGAAGGACGATCAACGCCCCGCGCTCCTCCGATTGTTGCGACGACTCCGGCAACAACTTCGACTGCAATACCATTACCACCACCCACAGCGATAGCTCCTCAGAAAACACTGAAAGCATTTAATGATAAAACGATTCTAGGTTTTAATGAGAAACCGTTCTTCGGTCTTTCTATTGATGCTCAGACCTTTGATGCCACGAAAATAAAGAATGCTCTCGGGAATGCTAATCGCACCTATTTCCCCATGCCTCTGGAATTAGTCCGTCAAATTGTAGATACAGGAAAGATTAAGACGTTAAGTCTGGGCATTCCATTGAACCAATATGCCTATGGTCCAGAGAATTTAAACAAGTTTTGGGGTCAGGCTGTTCCTAAGGGCAAGGATAGGATTTCTTTAGAAGGGAATAATTATATTGAATACATCCGTGCAGTCAGAGAAATCACCAATGGTAAGGTCACCGTGATCTTTGAGCTTCTCAATGAGCCTAACTTTGACTGGAATTATCCTCAATGGGTCAAAAAGCCTGCCACTCAGGCGACCTTCTTGGAGCTTTATAATCTTATTGATGTCCATGCCAAGAAGATTCATAAGGAAATAGGACCAGATGTCATTGTGTCAACAGTCTTGGGGGATAGACCCGCGACTATTGCAAAACTTAAGTTCTTTGGGATCGATTCGATTAGAGACACGATTTTAGATCCAAATAATAAAAATGGTGTTTGGGAAGCAGCTTCTCAGACAGAGGTGCGTTTAAAGCTGAATACTGACTTAAAAGAAGAGGATGTTCGGAAAATTGCAAAAGGTGATTTTGATAAAATTTGGGCTATTTTGCAACAGGCCCCTGAACATTTCGTGATGGCGATTAAGACGGACGTGAATGTCGTCGGAGTAAATTACTATCGTCATAATAGTTCACTGATGAAGGATATTAAAAAAGCGCAGGAGAGCGCAGGGATTTATAAACCATTTTATATTTCTGAAGCAGGGTATCATTCTAAAGGGAATGAAAAGGAACAGGCCAGCATCGTCCTGAATGACTGGAAGGTATTCAAGGAGATGGGCTTAAGTGTTTTCTTTATGGCCTTGGAAGATAATCAATGCAAAGGAACGGGAGGTTCTCCTGAGGTGTGTTGGGGGTGGATGACGGAAGGCGGAACCCCTAAACAGGTGTATGCCCAAATGCAAAAGATTTTTGCCCAGGAAGAAGCTGAGGATCATCCTGCGGATGCCGTGGATTTACCCGTAGAACGTAAGGTTGTTCCAAAGACCATTGATGTCAACCCTGCCCCTAAGCAGGATGTCACACCGAAACAGGAAACAGCACCCGTCAACGAAGCACCCGTATCCAACCCCGCTTTGGCTGATCCTGTTTCGGTGTTTAGTATTGTGGAGAAATATTTATCTACTTGGATTCTTACTGCGGCAGGTCTACTCGTTGCTGTTATGATACGTCTTCGATTAGCCTCCAAGAACTCCTCTTTACGAAGAGGGTACGATGATTTTAAATATGCTATCTGGACTCTCGTTGTTCTCATGACGGTGGTGGCGTACTTAGTGAGTGGTTCTAAGAAGAATCCATCGCCTAAGAACCGGGAAGGGGAAGTGAAACCTGCCAAGGCGATGACGTCCTTCATGTTTAATCCTTTATTGATCATAGGAATCTTTTTCGCACTGCCAAGCTGGGTTGTTCTAGTCGCTGGCGGGATTGGATTATTAGCCGTCGCCTTCTGGTTAAGAGCTTACCTAGCTCAACAGACATTAAATAAACAATTGGCTCATAAGACCTATGTGTATACCAAGACTCCTGTGGTGACGTCGGTGATCAATGTGGAATTGCATCTCGCCAATTCTTGCCTTAGTCATATAGTCGGTGAAATTCAGTCTGCTTTAAGAGAAATTATTCCACAGGACAGTAGGTTCGTTGTGATGCCGCTCAATAGAATTCACGCCAGCTTGTTTGTCACTAAAGATTTAAGTGCTTTAAAAACGACGTCGGTCTCCAATGAAGAATTAACAGAAACCATCCAAGCCCTCAAGACAAACGTGTTTCAGGGAATAGGCCCCATCGTTCTTAGAATTAGGGAAATCCGATTAAGTGATCACCCCATTCATGGGGATGGCGGAGTGATTGTGGTCTTAGATCCCAGGCACAAAGAGGTTATCCAAACCATTGATGATAGAGCCGAACAGCGAGGGTATATTAATCCTAAAGAGTTTGTTTATTGTAGCGTCGGGTATATTAAGCGGGGGGTAACAGTCCGTCAGTTTAAGAAAGCCAAACAGCGACTTGAGATGTTATCCGGATGGGTGAGGAATCAGGAGATTATCGCAGATGAGGTTTCCGTGGCCCTAACCCTCAATCATTTAGGCACAAATCATATGAAGCGAATGAAGTTAACAGGGAAGCCAGGGGATGCCCCTATTTCTTGTTTCGTTCGACCAACACCATTCTTAGTCCCTGGAGTCATTAAAAAGGCTTATGAAGGAACCATTCAAAATACCAAGGTTATACAGCTTGAAAATGGTCAGGTGACTCTTGAGCGTAATAAGGTGGAGTTATCTTTAGATAAAGAGGCTTCTTTAGAAAAAGACATCCGAGAGTTTTTCAAAAGGATCCCCTATTGGCAGGGAGTCTCACACATTGTCATTACAACAGATCTGTCCAAGACGCAAGGGGCCATTGCGGCGGTGACTCCGGAAACCCGGACCATGTATCTTCATTTCTCCGTGATAGATACCTTTATGAAGTTCAATGAATCCAGATGTTTCTT
>JADFYF010000003.1:61705-77461 GCA_015233165.1 Candidatus Omnitrophota bacterium | reverse complement strand
ATGGTTGTCCAGTTGCTTGAGGATTTCGGTAGGAGATTGGCCTTGCCTTATGCGAAATATATTGGCAATGACATATTCGAGTTAAGATTCGATGTTGTTGAAGGGGGTATAAGAGTTTTGTACTTTTTCTTTGATGGTGAGAAGGCGATTTTGACTAATGGCTTCCCAAAGAAATCTAACAAGACTCCGAAGCATGAGAAGGCAACAGCCATTGAAAGACGTAAAGCTTATTTACAGACACATCAAGGAGGTTAGCCATGAAAGAATATACTGTTAGAGACCATTTAAAAGAAGAACTGAAAGACCCTTATTTTAAAGAACTGCATGAATTAAGTCAGCAGAAATTGGAAGTGGTGAAAAAGATTATCGCTTACCGCATCAAGTACAAATTGAATCAACGGCAATTAGCCAAGCAGTTAGGCGTATCCCAGCAACATATATCCAATATTGAAAATGGCGAGTTCAGCAGTGTCGCAACGCTTGAGAAAGTTCTGTTGGGTATTGGTTATTCAGTCAAGATTCAAGCCGTGCCTTTGAGAGGTAAGGCTAGAAACCGTTTGAGCAAGGTTTTATCGAGAAACTAATAATTTCTCATTTGTTGCAGGCTTTTGGAATTTTATGTAAACTAGCCTCACGATTAAGATGTTTAGTTGTCTTTCGGTATGAAATTCAAAAAAGGAGAGAGGCGTGAATAAGAAAATCTTTGGTATCACATTAGTGTTTTTGTTATCTGCCGTCGGTTTAGTTCGTGCGGAAGAGGTTCAGGTGGCGTTATTTAATCCTGTCCAATTGTTTCATGAAGATACCGATGTCCGATGGCTTCGTTTAGATCTTTTGCTGGGGGTTAACAACAATGTTTCTGGTATTGACCTGGGTCTTTTGAATGTGACTAAAACAGATTTGACGGGTATTGAATTTGGTCTTGTTAATGAAGTCTCTGGTCATATGTATGGAGCCCAGTTTGGTTTGGCATCTATTGATAGTGGTGATTCTGCTGGTCTAGAGGTGGGAACAATTAATGTGAACAATGGTTCTTTTCACGGCTGGCAGGCGGGTACCTATAATTCCGTCAACGGACAGCTTCTGGGGCTTCAGACAGGTCTTATTAATGTGGTTAAGGGCGAGGGCGGTAACAACATCCAATTGGCCGTGGTCAATTATGTCGAAGGTTCCGATTATGGGTTACAGTGGGGTGGAGTTAACTACGCCCAAGATATGCATGGATTTCAGTTGGGCCTTGTCAATGTGACCAAATCCTTAGACGGTCTTCAACTAGGACTTATTAACTATAATGGTAAGAACAAAGAATACAAATTCTTACCTATCGTGAGCTGGTCGTTCTAGTTTAGTATCAGATTGATGGGAACTTTGGATTAATCATTCTTATCCAGAGTTCCCTTAAATTTTTTAGTTCTATTCCTGCCTTTCTTAAGATCAATCAAACAGAGTTGCTATGAAGTATAAATTTAGATTTAATCGTAATGAAGTTGCCGGTGCCTTTGGGGATATCGGTACGGATTTTCCTTTGATTGTAGGGATGGTTCTGGCCGCAGGGTTAGATGCGGCAAGTGTGCTTGTCATGTACGGTTTGATGCAAATCATGACTGGCCTTATTTATCAAAGGCCCATGCCGGTTCAGCCTCTGAAGGCTGTTGCCGCTATTGTCATTACACAAAAGCTGACAGGTCCAACGCTCTATGGTGGTGGATTGGCGATTGCTTTGATTATGTTATTGTTGACGCTGACGGGTTCCTTAGAATGGTTGGCTAGAAATGTTCCTAAATGCGTTGTGCGGGGTATTCAGGCGGGACTAGGAATGAGTTTAGCGTTGTTGGCATTAAAGGATTATGTCGGACGTGACGGAGTCAATGGGTATTTCTTAGCCGCGGCTTCGTTTCTGTTGATTCTATGGCTTCTTCCTAATAAGAGGTTTCCTGCGGCCTTGGCTGTTATTGGGCTGGGTTTTGTCTATGCTTTTATTTTTAAAGTTCATTTGCTAGATATCAAAACGGGAATAGCTTTTCATAGTCCTATTTTTTATGTTCCCACCAGTCGGGATATCCTATCTGGTTTTTTATTATTAGCTATTCCTCAAATCCCCTTATCGTTAGGGAATTCTATTTTAGCGACCTCCCAAGTTAATCAGGATTTGTTTCCTCAGAAGCCTCTGAGTATTCGTAAAATAGGTTTTACCTACAGCTTAATGAATTGTATTAGTCCATTATTTGGTGGAGTGCCCGTATGTCATGGTTCAGGAGGGATGATGGGGCACTACACCTTTGGAGCTCGGACAGGAGGGTCTATTCTCATCTATGGAGCGATGTATTTATTTTTTGGGTTGTTTTTAAGTCAGGTGTTTTCAACTGTGATCAAGTGTTTTCCAATGCCAATTTTGGGAATCATTCTTTTTGTTGAAGCGTTAGCCTTGATGACCTTAATTAAGGATTTAGACAATAAGAAAGACTTGTGGATTGCCATGATGGTGGCTTTGATGTCATGCGCTTTGCCTAATGGATTCTTCATTGGGTTGGTTGCGGGAGTGTTCGTTCATCGTCTAAACTTTTATAGAGAATAAATGGAATTTGTGATATAAAATAAATTATGCTAAAGAAAATACTTATATCCTTGGTGGTCGCAATAGCTCTGTTTTTAGTCTTTCGGGATTGGATTATTAAACAAGCCATTGTTTCCATAGGATCTTCTATTGTTGGAGCTCCCTTGACGGTGGGAGATTTTTCTTTGAGCCTTTTGACGAGCAGGGTAGGTATGAAGGATGTTATTCTTTACAATCCTCAGGAATTCACATCCAATCCTTTAATTCATATCCATCACATTGATGTTATCTATCATCCCCTAGCCCTGTTGACAGGTCAGATGCATTTCTCATTAATTGATCTGGATGTTTCGGAATTGAGTATCGAGCATAACAAAAAAGGCGCTTACAATGTGTCTTCTTTGAAAATCAAACCACAGAAGTCCTCCTCCCAACCGTTAGATTTAAAAATTGAACTTTTAAAGCTCAATGTAGATCATGTGACGCTTAGAGAAGAAGGTAAGGATGGAAAATATAAAGAAAGTAATCATGGGATTGGTTTAAATAAAAAGACATTTAAAAATATTAACAGTCCTCAGCAATTGGTGGCTCTGGTTTTATTTGAGTCCTCAGGTTTGGGACCGTTAAAGAATATTGCGTTTGCTACCACTAAAGAAATCGTGAGTGAATTAGGTCGGGTGACTGAGGGGGTGGCGGGAACAGCTAAGGAAACGGTTCACTCGGTATGGGGATCATTAAAGTCAGTGATTAATAAGTAATTGCTTTTGCGCTAGTTTTGTAAAATCTTTGTGCTAAAATAACGCACGTTTAATTCAAACAATAAATTTATTTATATTTTTCAAGGAGGTTCACGTGGTTGTACGTCTTTTATTAGGGGTTATTTTTCTTGCAACATTAACGGGTTGTGCCACAACAGGTGGTGTTAAAACAAATCAGGAACAAATGCAAACGCGCATGACAGAGTTGGAGAAGAAGGTCGAAGAAAAGGATTCTGAGATTGTTGACCTTCAGTATCAGGTTAAAGATTTATCCAGCAAGGTTGGTGGTAGCGCGAAAGACTCAGCGGATGTGAGCGACGAAACGGTTTCTTCAAAAGGTTCTTTCAGCAAGGCTATCACTAAGGTCTCATCAGATGATATTAATCGTGTTAATGCTGATGTTTCCGATATTCAAAAAGCGTTGAAGAATGCTGGTAATTATACGGGAAAGATCGACGGTAAATTAGGTGCGGGTACTAAACTAGCGATTGTTGAATTCCAGAAGGAACATCATTTGGCCGCCGATGGTGTCTTAGGTAAAAAGACCTGGAAACTTTTGAAGGCGAATTTAAAAGAATAAATTTCCGCAGTAAAGAAACCTCTGAGTGACGATCAATGCCTCGTGTAATAATTTCAATGAATTACACGAGGCATTGTGCTAAAGTGAACACCAAAAAATATCGATGGTCAGAAGAAAGGTTTATTATGAATTTCTCTCAACAGCCTTTGGAAACCAAGAAGAAGATTGATTTACAGTCTGAAGCTTTGCGTACGGAATTGGCGGAATATGCTAAGGATTTTAAGGTTTCCTGGGTTCATTTGGGACAAGGACTCTATAGCGTGTACCGTGATAAATTGTTTCATGCTTGGGGATTTGAGAAGTTTGAAGATTACGTGATTAGAGAGTTGGGGTTAAAGAAACCCATGGCACTGAAGTTGGTGAAGACGTACTTCTTTGTCGAGCAGGAAGAGCCAGCCTATTTAAAGAAAGAGTTTAGTGAAACGAGGGAAGCCTTAGTTGTTCCTGGTCATGAAAGTTTAGATGTGCTTCGTCTGGCTCGTCGTCGCAATGAATTAACCCGGGATGATTATGCGAAGCTGCGTAAGGATGTTTTTGAAAAGGGTAAGGATGCGGCCGTAGTTAAGAAGGACTTAACGGCGATGATCAAGGAGCGCAAGCAGGTTGATCCTGATGAAGAACGTGAAAAACGTAGTCAGGCTAGCATTAAAAAGTTCTTTACCGCTTTAAAGAATTTTAAAAATGATATGGATACTTTAAGGCTAGTAGAGGCGGATATTCTTGAAGAGACAGAGACGTTGTTAAGGAAATTAGAAGAAAAGTATTTATGATTGATTTAAATGCCATTACGGAAGAAGCCCTTTTAAAGACAAGGCTCTGTGATTTGCCTGCTTCTATTGAAGGGACATGGCTTAAAGAGTGTGTTGAGGAGCTTTACCGGGAATTAGACGCTAAAGGATTGTCTTTTCACCCGGAATGTTATTTAGCCGATGAATGGTTAACCCCTGAAGGGGAGACTGTCATCGGCATTCCTTTTTATCTGGCCCATCCTGTTTTAATTAAACTTGAACATAAGATGATGTTGGAAGCTGAAGGCGAAGATAAGGCCTGGTGTATGCAGCTTCTACGTCATGAGGCAGGGCATGCGTTTTCCTATGCATATGATTTGCATCAACGCTCTGACTGGAAAAAAGTCTTTGGTTCGTCGGATGAAACCTATGGAGATACCTATAAGTTTAAACCTTACAGTAAGAGTTACGTTCGTCATCTGGATGGTTTTTAGGCGCAATATCATCCGGACGAGGATTTTGTTGAGACTTTTGCGGTCTGGTTAACCCCCCATTCCAACTGGGCACAGACCTATCAAGGTTGGAAGGCTCTTGAAAAGTTACAGTTTGTAGAACAGATGATGACGGTGATTAAAGGCAAGCCTCCTTTGAGAAGACGTGGGCGAAAGCTCTGGAATCACAAGAAGTTGACAATCACCTTGGAAAAGTATTATCGTCGAAAGAAGGCGTTGGAGCAGGAAGAGTTTTTAGACTTTCATGATTTACAGTTGAAGAAAATATTTAAGAGTTTGGCGTCTGAAGAATGGCTGGCGTTTAATAAAGAAAGGCGAAAAAACAAGAATCTTCTGACGGCAGAAACCTTGATTCGTAAATATAGTAAGAACCTTTTAAATACTGTTGACCGATGCACGGGTGAACGTAAATATATGATCAATGATTTGCTTAAGAATATTAGTCTAAGGGCTAAGCAATTAAATATGATTGTGACGGGGGATCCGGCCAACAGTGTTTTGCAGCTTTCGGTGTATGTCACAAGTCTAGTGATGAATTATGTGCATACGGGGTTATATCGAGGCAAGGGGAAACATTTATGAAAAAGAAATTAAATGTCCTGATGCTGTTTTATAGTCCTTATCAGCAACCACGCGGTTATGATTACAGGGAAGAGTTTTCGGATCCTGATAACATGTATACGGAGAGAGATGTCCTTCAGGCCTTAAAGGAGTTGGGACATGAGGTGCGCTTACTGGGTATTTATAATGACATTAGTCCTTTATTCGAGGAGATTAAGGAGAATCCCTGCGATGTCATTTTTAATATGATGGAAGTGTTTGATGATCAGACCCATCTCGAGAAGAATTTAGCAGCCTTGCTGGAAATCTTAGGGATTCCCTTTACGGGGGCGTCTTCGGGGGTTTTGTATCTCTGTAATAATAAAGCTCTTCATAAGAAAATTTTTAATTATCATCGAGTGAAGGTTCCTCGTTTTTACGACTTCCCTAAAGGAAGTAGGGTGTTTTTGCCAGCGGCATTTCAACTGCCAGCCATGATTAAGCCTTTATGCGAAGAAGCCTCCCGTGGTATTTCTCAAGCATCCATTGTCGATACGCCTGAGGCTTTTATGGAGCGTGTTAAGTTTATTCATCAAAATATGGGGATGGATGCCATCGCGGAAGAGTTTATTAAGGGGAGAGAATTGTATGTCACGGTGATGGGGAATAAGCCTATGACAGTCTTTCCTCCTCGAGAAATGGTATTTAAGAAGATGTCGGAGGATCAGCCACATATTGCCACGTATAAGGCTAAATGGGATGATAAGTATCGTAAGAGATGGGGCATTGATAGTGTGCCTGCCAAGAATCTGGATAAAGAAATGATCAAGAAGATTAACGACCTTTGCAAGCGTGCGTATCAGGCTTTGGATGCCAGAAGTTATTTGCGTTTTGATTTACGTCTTACCCCAGAGGGTGAGGTTTATATTATTGAGCCTAATGCTAATCCTTGTATTGCACGCATTGACGAAATGGCCCAGGCGGCTCAATTAGCCGGTGTGGATTATCCGGAGCTTATTCAACGCGTATTAGAGCAGGCCTTGCATCTTAATGCCCAAGCTCGTCTAAAAAAGAAAGCAAAATCATGAAAGTATCTCGACCGCTGGTCGTCTTAGATTTGGAAACTACAGGAATCTGGATTGAAAAAGACCGTATTATTGAAATTGCTTTGATTAAACTTAATCCAGATGGTACGAGGGAACAATTGACGACGAGAGTTAATCCTGTAATGGCTATTCCGGCCAAAGCAACAGAAATCACGGGCATCACGCAGGAGGATGTTAAGGACGCCCCAGCGTTTGGTGCTATTGCCGGGAAGGTGCTGCAGTTTATCGGAGATGCGGATATTGGTGGATTTAATGTCGAACGTTTTGACCTACCTTTATTGGCTCGTGAATTTATGGACGCTGGTTTGCAGTTTGATTTCAGTCAACGCACGATTTATGATGCTCAAAAGATTTACCATCTTCATAATAAAAGGGATTTAACAGCTGCCTACGCCTTTTATTGTCATGAGGAATTAAAGGATGCTCACTCAGCTTTGGCGGATACGCAAGCAACCCTGGACATTTTAGAAGAGCAAATCAAACGGTATGGTAAGGATGAGTCTGTTGAATCATTAAAGGTTTTTGACTATGAACCTAATAAAGAATATTTTGATTCCGATCGTAAATTCCGTTGGTGGAATGGAGATTTGTATATGACCTTTGGGAAATATGCGCGCAAGGAGCCTCTCAAGGTGATTGCTAAGAAAGATCCTTCATATTTGCAATGGGTTTTGGATAAAGATTTTAGCGACGATGTCAAATTAATGATTCAACAGATTCTTAATGGACAGCATCCTAAACAAGAAGGTTCTTGAGATTCTGATGGCTTAAGGTTAAGATATCCCACATTTGAATAACAGGAGAATAGAATATGGCTAATCAAGATAAAAGTTTATGGATTGTAGTAGTCCTGGTTCTAGCGGGAGCTGTGGTATTCTTTTTAAGTTCTAAACAGAGTCCATCAAACAAGGTTGTGATGCAGGAGGCTATTGTTCAGAAACCTGTTGTTCAGAGAGTCGTTGTTCAGAAAACTGTTATTCCTGTTGCTGTCAGTCCTGTGGTTCAGAGGGATCCTGTGCCGTCACCTGCTATTGTGACGAGCCCGGAACATGGACAGGAGGCTGGTTTTGCTGTCCAGGTCTATTCATTCAAAGATCAAAAAAGAGCAGATACGGCTTTAGCGAATTTAAAGACGGAGGGTTATGCTAAAGCTTATATAGAGATCAGTGATTTGGGTGAACGAGGGACTTGGTATAGGGTTCGTATCGGAGGTTTAGATAATGAAACTCAGGCCAAGATGCTGTTGGATACGATTCGTAAAAGTTTTAAGAGTGGCATTATTATTAAACCTAAAGCGTAATTGTTTGATCATTGATTTTGGATCAAATAGAATTTTCTGTTTAAAAACAATTTGCCACTGATAATCAATTCATATAGAATAGGCCATTATGAAAATTTTAGTTGTCGATGACTCCACCTTAGATCGTAAACTTCTCATTAGATCGCTTGTTAAAGCTGAAATACAGCAGGAAATTCTTCAGGCAGAAGATGGGGAACAAGCATTAGAAGTTCTCGCCGAGAATTATAAAGACATCGGACTTATTCTTTTAGATTGGCAAATGCCTAAAATGAACGGCATTGAGCTCATGTCAGGAATGATGAGGATTCCCATGTTATCTTCAATTCCTATCATTATGGTTACCGCTTCTGCTTCAGAAGACAATAAGAAATTAGCCAGAGGTATTAATCCTAACCTTGCGGGTTATATCGTAAAACCATACAAACCAGACGAGCTGTTACAAGTAATTAAGCCTTATTTAAAATAAGCATGGCTGATTCCAATCCCCTTTTTGATTTAAAGAAATTCAAAGAAATGGCTAAAGATGGTTTAGTTAATAAACCCTATTCATATGATAGTCATAGCGAAGCTTTGTTTACAATGGCTCTTGCCTTATCAGCGGCGGTTAAAAAAGTATTTTACGAGAAATCTGAGTATAAGTTTTCAGCGGAACCTGCCTTACAGAAAATGCCTATTGTTCAGTTCGTCAGCCGTATGCGCATTGATGCGATGGAGAAGTTTAATAACACAACCTTTTTGTCAGCAGTTCATTTCTATAGGGATGCCGCAGCCTTGGGCAAGGATCAGCCTCTGGGGTTGATTATTGTCTATATTGAAAGAACCTTTGTTCCTGAAATGCTAAGGCTTTTTAAATATCCCTATATTGATTATGATAATAATGACGAGGTCTTAGATGGTATTGGTGCGATTTCAAATTTAATTGCAGGGTCCTTTAAGATAGAGCTAGGACGATTAGGGTATGTGGATCTAGAAATGTCGCATTTTAGAAGTGCCATCAATTCAGTTTTAGATGGTTTGGAATATTGTAAAAATCAGAATCAAAAGTATGAGATCAGTTTTGAGATTGATGGGAAAAAGAGGATGGTTGTAGAGTTGGTGATGGACCCCTTGCCTAAAGTTATTAAAGAAGATTGATTTTAAGGAGATTGAATATGTCTAAGAAGATACTGTTAGTAGATGATGATCCAACTTTAATTAAACTGGTTCAGTCATTTTTAGAATCCCAAGGATATAAAGTATCTGTTGCTGGTGATGGTCAGACTGGAATCGAGTTGGCTCAAAAAGATACTCCGGATTTGATTGTTTTAGATGTTTCAATGCCAAGGATGAATGGATACACCTTTATATTTGAATTAAAGAAGATTAAAAGTTCTAAGGCTATTCCGATTATTGTTTTAACAGCTAAGGAAGGTATGGCGGAAATTTTTAAAGTTGAAGGTGTCAGAGAGTACATTACCAAGCCTTTCAAACCGGAAGTTTTGTTAACGGCAATCAAGAAACACGTTGAACCTGCCTAAATCTCCTCAAGCAGTTATTAATTCTCGACGGAAAGGCTCATGAGTCATATGGATTTATTATCATTAGGTATTCATTCTAAAGAGTTGTTTCATAACTTATCATTTGATGAAATTTTTCGTCATGAAACCAATTCTTTTTTAGAGGGATATGAACGTGGGGTTGTGACTACGTTAGGGGCTGTTTCTGTTGATACAGGTAGGTTTACGGGACGTTCTCCTAAAGATAAGTATATTGTTAAAGATGACCAGACCAAGGATCATGTCTGGTGGGCGACCGGTCTTCCAGGGAGTCCGGATAATAAAGCGATCACACAAGAAACTTGGGTTCACTTAAAAGATCTTTCTGTTAAGCAATTAAATGATAAAAATCTTTATGTGATGGATGGTTTCTGTGGAGCTAATAAAGATACACGTATTTCTGTCCGCTTAGTCACTGAGGTGGCTTGGATGGCTCACTTCTTCAAGAACATGTTTATTCGTCCTAGTGAAGAAGAATTGAAGAATTTTAAACCTGATTGGACTATTCTTAACGCTTGTAAAACCACCTGTCAAGATTTCCAGAAATGGGGATTGCGTTCTGAGGTTTTTATTGCGTTTAATATTACTGAACGCATGACGGTTATTGGTGGAACCTGGTATGGCGGAGAGGTGAAAAAGGGAATTTTCTCAATCATGAATTATTTCCTACCTCTTTCGGGGATTGGGGCTTTTCATTGTTCTGCTAATCAAGGACAAAATGGGGATACGGCCTTATTTTTTGGTTTGTCAGGAACAGGAAAGACAACCTTATCGACAGATCCTAAGCGCGCGTTGATTGGCGATGATGAGCATGGTTGGGATAGCGAAGGTGTTTTTAATTTTGAGGGCGGCTGTTACGCGAAATGCATTGGCCTGACTCCTGAACGTGAACCTGAAATTTTTAAAGCCATTCGTCGGGATGCTTTATTAGAGAATTGTGTTCTGGATGCTCAAGGTCGGGTTGATTTTGCTTCAAAAGCAAAAACAGAAAATACCCGTGTTTCCTATCCTATTTATCATATTGAGAATATTGTTAAACCTGTTTCTAGAGGAACTCATCCTTCTAAGATTATATTTTTAGCTTGTGATGCCTATGGTGTTTTGCCTCCTGTGGCTAAGTTAACCAAGGAACAGGCGATGTATCACTTTTTAAGTGGATATACAGCCAAGGTTGCGGGGACTGAACTGGGTGTTAAAGAACCTACAGCAACATTTTCACCTTGTTTTGGTGAGGCCTTTTTGATGGTGCATCCTACGAAGTATGCCGAGATCTTAGCGAAAAAAATGGAGGAACATCATGCCTCTGCGTATTTAATTAATACCGGATGGATTGCGGGGGCTTATGGGTTTGGACATCGTATTCCTTTAAAGGATAATCGTCTCAGTGTGGATGCTATTCTAGATGGCAGTCTGGATAATGCTGATTTTGAAATTTCACCTTTTTTCAATCTTCGGGTTCCAAAAGCCGTAAAGGGCATGGATTCTGGAATTCTTAATTCTCGTAATTTATGGACGGATAAGAATGCCTATGATCAGACCGCTCGCAAATTAGCGGGTTTATTTATTGAAAACTTTAAACTTTACACGGATACTCCTGAAGCAAGAGCCTTGGTAGCGGCTGGCCCTCAGTTAGAAGTCTTATGAATCACGCCATCTTATTAATCTCCTCTCCGGATAGTAAAGGTATTACTGCTGCTATTACTAGCTTCATTGCTAATAATGGCGGAAACATCATTCACGCCGATCAACATATTGATGAGCAGAGCAATACCTTCTTTATGCGCATTGAATGGTCGTTGGTTGGTTTTCAGATCAAGCGAGAGAAAATTACTGAAGCCTTTTCTCCGATTGCCCATCAGTTTAAAATGACATGGCAGTTGCATTTTTCCGATCAAAAAGAACGTGTGGCTATTTTTGTCAGCAAGCATCTGCATTGTCTTTATGATCTTCTCTACCGTTATCGTTCTGGCCAATTAAATTGTGAAATTCCTATCATTATTAGTAATCATCCTGATGCCGCGGATTTGGCTAAGGATTTTGAAATTAAATTTCATGAGTTTGCTGTTTTAAAGAATAATAAGATTGAGCAGGAAAAGAAGCAGATGGATCTTCTAAAGCAGGAGCGAATTGATTTGGTTGTTCTTGCCCGGTATCATCAAATTCTGACCTCAGCCTTTATAGATTCCCATAAGAATCAAATCATTAATATTCATCATTCATTTTTACCTGCTTTTGCTGGTAAGAACCCCTATCTGCAGGCTCATCAAAAGGGTGTGAAGGTTATTGGAGCGACCAGCCATTTCGTTACCGAAGTTTTGGATGAAGGCCCCATTATAGCTCAGGATACGGTGGCCATCAGTCACAGGGACGCCGTGGAAGATTTGGTACGTAAAGGTGAAGATTTAGAGAGGGTAGTCTTAAATCGAGCGGTACGTCTTTATCTCGAGAAGAAGATCTTGTGTTACGGGAATAAGACGGTTGTTTTTGATTAGGTAGAATCACTCATTTGACATTAAG
Source organism: Candidatus Omnitrophota bacterium (assembly GCA_015233165.1). Taxonomy (GTDB): domain Bacteria; phylum Omnitrophota; class Gorgyraeia; order Zapsychrales; family Fredricksoniimonadaceae; genus JACQCF01. The sequence goes on along the minus strand of JADFYF010000003.1, from coordinate 65,331 downwards.
ATGTCATATGTTATAGTTGAGTTAGTTATGAATAAGACAGCCAAATCCTTCATAGCAGTACTTGTAACAGCAGCCTTCTTTGCGAGCGCGGTGTTGTGCTGTTGTGTTGTTAAGGATGCATTGGCTAGCCAACAGAAGGCTAGCTGTTCACATTGTTCTTCTAACGCCAAAGGGAGTGCCTCTAGTCATGAGTGTTGCTTTAGTAAAGCAGCCCCCATGGAGTTAGCTAAGAATGCAGGTCTTCTTCACCTCTTGCCGTTAGTGTCCTTTACCTTGGTTTGCCTTCTTTATATTAGACCTCGACCACGTTTTGTTTTAAAAAGTATTTATTCCAACGGCCCGCCCGGGTACGTTTCGACGGTTCCTCTGTATATTCAAGCCCGCAGTCTTCGTATTTAATACCCATCTTCCATAATTTTTATTTTCAAAATATTTTATTTTTTAATAATGGAGGATTTCTATGAATATTAATAAGGTTGTTGTGATTGGGTTGTTAATACCTACAATAATCAGTGCTAATGGTGTAGCGTTGGCTATGGGGCAGCGTCATAAGTCGCTGAGTGTTCAAGTTCAGCAAGGGGTTTATTCTTGCCCTATGCATCCGGATCAAATTAGTGATAAACCAGGGGCTTGTTCGATTTGCGGTATGGCTTTGGTTAAGAAAGATACGAAATCCGTTAATCAAAAACCCACATGCAGTTGCTGTGGAATGAAAAAGTAAAAATGGAGAATCTATGAAAAAGATTATTTTGATGTTGATACTGATGATATTTGTAGCGGTGAGCGCTTGGGCTAAGGATATTTATTATTGTCCGATGCATCCTCATTATACCAGTGAGAGACCTGGCAATTGTCCTATCTGCGGGATGACACTTGTGAAGAAGGAAAACGCCATCAAGCAGGGTGAGGATGAAAAGCAGGCCAATGTAACGGGTTATGCACCGGTGCACATTGATTCTTCTAAGCAGCAAATGATAGGGCTTCACACGACGATGGTTGTTCGAAAACCATTTTTAAAAACAGTCCGCGCGGCAGGTACGGTGGCCCATGATGTGGAGCTGTATGATGCCCAGTTGGAGTATATCGACGCCTGGCAGCAGTTTTATGCCTTTAGCAGCCGAAGACCTGTGGGGAAAGAATTTCAACAGGATTGGAGATTGTATTACACCACCGATTCCGGACGAAGAACATCTCAGGAACAGCGTGATGCCCAGAAGAAGTTGATCAAGGCGGAATATACGTTAAGACATCTGGGAGTGACCACAGTTGAACTAGAGAAATTGCGAGCCATCAAGTATGGTCGTCCTTGGGTGAATCCGGATCTTCTGTTCTCCAATGAAGGGAATTATTGGGTCTATGCAGAGATCTTTGAGAATGATCTGGGATTTGTCGATGTGGGACAGAAAGCTATGGTGGAAATTCCTGCCTATGGCCAGACTATAGAGGGAGTTGTTCGTGCGGTGGCTGAATCGGTGGACCCTATGACGAGGACGACTCGGGTTCGTATCGAATTAGTCAAAACCAAGATTGAACTTAAAGAAGGCCTGTATGTCAATGTCAGTATGCCTGTGGAGTTAAACAACACCTTGATGGTTCCAAGGGATGCTGTGATGATGACAGGAACAAGAGCGGTTGCCTTTGTGAAGAAGGATGAGGGAACCTTTGCTCCTGTGGATGTCGTTACAGGTTGGGAGTCGGATGGGTTTGTGGAAGTTAAGAAGGGGCTTGAGGAAGGACAGATGGTCGTCAGTGGGGCGAATTTCTTAGTGGATTCTGAAAGCCGTCTGCAGGCTGCTTTGGCTGGATTTTCAGAAGAAGAGGATTCGGCTAAGAAGGAAGGACACAATCATGGTCAATAATCCTGTTAAAGAAACATGGATTGAGAAGTTAATTGACTTCTCGGTACGGAACAAGTTTCTGGTGATTCTCTTAGTCGCCTGTTCCTTGGCGGCAGCTCTTTGGTCGGTAAAGAATATTCCTTTAGATGCGATTCCTGATCTTTCGGATACTCAGGTGATCGTTTATTCTCGATGGGATAGAAGTCCGGATATCATCGAGGATCAGGTAACCTATCCGATTGTCTCATCGTTGTTGGGAACTCCCGGCGTTAAAGCTATTCGTGGGTTCTCGGACTTTGGATTCTCCTATGTCTATGTCATCTTCAAGGATGGAACAGATATTTACTGGGCTCGCAGTCGGGTATTGGAATATCTCAGCAAGATTACGGCGAATTTGCCGGAGGGTGTGAAGACGGAGATTGGTCCCGACGCTACGGGTGTCGGCTGGGTCTATCAGTATGCCCTGGTGGATAAATCTCATAAGCATAGTCCTCAGGAGCTGCGTAGTTTTCAGGATTGGAATCTTAAGTATCATCTGCAATCTGTTCCTGGCGTCTCTGAGATTGCTTCTATCGGTGGGTCGGTGAAGCAGTATCAGATTACAGTGGATCCTCAGAAGTTGTTGTACTACAAGATTCCTATCAATAAGGTCGTCGATGCTGTCCGGGCTGGCAATGAGGAAACCGGAGGACGTCTTTTGGAATTTTCAGGTGCAGAATACATGGTGCGGGGGCACGGCTATGTCAAGAATGTGGAGGATTTAGAGAAGATTGTCGTCAGCGCTGACGGTAAAGGAACGCCGATCTTGTTAAATGCCGTGGCTCACGTTGATCTGGGCGGAGATATCCGTCGGGGATTGGCTGATCTGGATGGGACAGGCGATATGGTTGGAGGTACGGTGATTATGCGTTCCGGCGAGAATGCCTTGAATGTGATTAACCGTGTGAAGGATAAGTTAAAGGAAGTTCAGTCGTCCTTGCCTGAAGGTGTGGAAATTGTCACCACCTATGATCGTTCTCAGTTGATTGTGAAGTCGATTGACCATTTAAAGAAACAACTCTTGGAAGAAGTGTTGATCGTCAGCGCCGTCATCTTGGTGTTCCTGTGGCATTTTCCATCGGCATTCATTCCTATTATTACGATCCCGATTGCTGTCTTTTTGTCCTTTATTCCGCTTCTGGGGATGAAGCTGACGTCTAACATTATGTCCTTAGCAGGGATTGCGATCTCGATTGGTGTTTTAGTCGACGGGGCGATTGTCCAGATGGAGAATGTGTATAAACGAATGGAAGAATGGGAAGAGGGTGGACGAAAGGAAGATTACAAAGAGGTCTGTATTAAGGCTCTTAAGGAGGTTGGTCCGTCGGTGTTCTTCTCATTGTTGGTGATCGCTGTTTCGTTTCTGCCTATCTTCACCTTGATTGATCAGGAAGGACGATTGTTTAAGCCCTTGGCCTTCTCGAAGACCTTTGCCATGGTCTTATCTGCGATCTTAGTTGTGACGTTTAATCCTGCGCTTCGCATGCTGTTTTTGCGTGTTAAGCCTTACCGTTCCAAGATGGCTAATGCTTTGCTGGTGGGGAAGTATTATCCCGAGGAGAAACATCCGATCAGCAAAATCCTTTTTGCTGTTTATGATCCTTTGTGTCGTCTGGTGTTGCGTTATCGAAAGACGACTTTAGGCATAGCGATCCTTTTAATTCTTACGACGATTCCTATTTACATGAAGCTGGGATCTGAATTTATGCCTCCGTTATGGGAAGGGGATATTCTGTATATGCCAACGCC
>JADFYF010000003.1:0-61587 GCA_015233165.1 Candidatus Omnitrophota bacterium | reverse complement strand
TTTCCATGATGGAAACCATGGTCAAACTGAAACCTCAGGATCAGTGGCGTAAGGTGAATGGTAAGACGATCACTCATGAAGAGCTTATTGAACAGATGGATCGGGCGATGAAGATTCCAGGAACAACGAATGCCTGGACGATGCCGATTAAGAATCGTATTGATATGCTCTCCACAGGGATTCGCACGCCGGTGGGGATCAAGGTCATGGGAGAAGATATCAAGACGATTGAATCGATTGCTGTTCAGATTGAGCATATCATTAAAGATGTTCCGGGGACCAGAAGTGTCTACGCCGAGCGTACGGCCGGAGGATACTTCGTCGACTTTGACTTGAAACGAGAAGCGCTGGCAAGGTATGGTTTATCCGTGGCCGATGCTTCGATGGTTATCTCGTCGGCGATTGGCGGGGAGAATGTGACTACCGCTATCGAAGGGCGGGCGCGCTATGGGATCAGTGTGCGTTATCCTAAGGAGACAAGGGAGGATGTTGAGAAGTTGAAACACGTGTTGGTCGCAACACCGTCGGGCGCTCAGATTCCACTCGCTTTGATTGCCGATATTGTTCTAAGAACAGGTCCGGCGATGATTCGTAATGAAAACGGCATGCTGGCAGGTTATGTCTATGTCGACGTGGCAGGTCGGGATGTGGGTAGTTATGTCGAGGAGGCCAAGAAGGTGGTGGCTGCTCATCTAAAGACGCCGCAAGGCTATAGTCTGATTTGGAGCGGGCAGTTTGAGAATATGCTTCGGGTTAAGGAGCGTCTGAAGGTAGTTCTGCCTCTGACGATCTTGATTATCTCTTTGTTGCTGTATTTCAATACGCGTTCCATGGCTAAGACCGCCATTGTTCTGATGGCTGTTCCATTCTCGCTGATTGGGGCTGTCTGGTTGTTGTGGGCGTTAGGTTACAACGTCTCGATTGCCGTCTGGGTGGGGATGATTGCCTTGATGGGGCTCGACGCTGAAACAGGTGTTCTGATGCTTCTATTTCTGGATATCTCTTATCAGGATGCCGTGGCTGCTAAACGGATGAACAATGAGAGTGATCTTCGGGAAGCCGTGGTGCACGGAGCTGTTCGTCGTGTTCGGCCAAAGATGATGACGGTGATGGCCGCTTTGCTGGGGCTTTTACCGATTATGTGGTCGGATGGCAGTGGATCCGATGTGATGAAACGCATTGCAGCTCCCATGGTGGGAGGTTTAATCACATCCTTTGTTCTGGAGCTACTAATCTATCCGGTGGTTTATTATATCTGGAAGAAAAGAACAACTAAATTAGTGAGGGAGTAAACTCTGAAGGGTGCTGCCTAATAAGAAGACGGTCAGGATGATTAAGACCGTCGTCGTTGTCCAGCCAATAGTATTCTGGAATTTATTATTGACCTTGTCTCCCATGATCTCAGGATTATTCACCATGAGAATCATGGAGATAAGAACGACAGGCAGGAGAATGGCATTGATAATTTGAGTCCATATGGTAATGGGGATTAAAGGAGCATTAGGGATAAGAACTATTCCCATACCAATGATGAGAATAAAGGCAAAGAGCATATAGAATTGAGGGGCATCTTCGACGCGTTTATCAACGCCGGCTTCAAATCCAAAGGCTTCGCAGATATAAAAGGCGGTTGCTAACGGAAGGATGGTCGCGGAAAAGACAGAGGCAACAAATAGACCAAAGGCAAAGACTTCGGCGGCTAGGGCTCCAGCGAAAGGTTTGAGTGAAATGGCTGCATCCTTGGCTTCATTAATGACAATATTGTTTTGATGCAAGGTTGTCGCGCACGAGACGATGATAAATAAGGCAACAACAATAGTAGCAACGCATCCGACGGTAACATCAAGCATGGCTAATTTGTAATCATCCTCATGGGTACCTTTTTCGATAACGGCGGATTGCATATAGAATTGCATCCAGGGAGCAATGGTCGTACCAATGAGTCCCAAGACCATTCCGAAATACTCTTTGTTCCATTCGATCTCAGGTTTGACAAAGGACATGGCCACTTGATGCCAATCGGGTTTGGCAGAGATGGCTGAAACGATATAGGACAGAAGACAGACGCTAAATATTAAGAAAATACGTTCAGTGATTTTATAGTTACCTTTGGTGACAAGAAGCCAGACGCTGATACCAGTCAGAGGAACAGAAATGTATTTGCTGATGCCAAAGATAGACATACTGCCCGCAATACCGGCAAATTCGGTAGCGGTATTGCCCAGATCAGCAATCAGAAGACCGAGGAAAATCCAGAAGGTGATTTTAACGCCGAAGTTTTCGCGGATAAGATCCGCCAGACCTTTGCCTGTAAAAACTCCCATGCGCAGGTTCATTTCCTGGACGACCATCAGGGCGATAAAGCAGGGGATCAACGTCCAGATGAGACCATAGCCATAGGAGGCGCCGGCGACAGAATAGGTGGTGATACCTCCGGCATCATTGTCAACGCTGCCGGTGATAATGCCAGGACCAAGAATGGCCAGGAAGAATCCCACATTTCTAACGATTTTATTTTCTTTTATTTTGTCGATCAAGTTCATAGGTGAGGACATCATATAATAAAGGAGGTGCAAGTTGCAAGAAATGAAAAACTAATTTCTTGTGATAAAGAAGGATAAATATTTGATTATGGCTGTGAAATTAAGGTAAACTACATAAATTCATTTAATCAATTTGGAGGGTGTCATGAAAAAAGTTCTATTACTATCCTTGGTTTTAGTCGTAGGTTTGTTAGGGAAATCTTTTGCTGCTGATGTTGCTATGGTTGAAGTTCAAAATAAAACATGTCCCATCAGCCATGAAGAAGTTGGCAAAAATGGCATGAAGCCTCATAAGGTGACCTATAAGGGAAAAATCTATAATTTGTGCTGTTCGATGTGCGAAAAGGATTTTAACAAGGATCCTGAGAAATATACCAAATTAATGGAAGCTGAAGTAGCAGCAGAACAAGGGACTCCTGTAGGGAAGAAGCAATAGTTTTCGACCTTAAGAACAAGCCCTGCTTACATTGTTTAGGTGTAGGCGGGGTTTTTCTTTGGGGTATGTTATAATAGTGATTGAGGAAATAAATATGACGGATCAAATACTGCTTGCTTTTATACCGATGTTTTTTGCCATGGATCCTATAGGGATTTTGGCGATTTTTTCTGGTCTGACTCAGGATTTAACGATAGACCAGAAACGTAGAATTATTATCCAGTCGTTGATGACAGCGTCCTTGGTTGCTATAGGTTTTATTTTTTTAGGGAAGGCTATTTTTAATTTTTTAGGCATCAGCATGGGTGATTTTATGATAGCTGGAGGGGTGATTTTATTTTGTCTATCGATGGTAGATATGCTAGGGCAGGAGTCAGCGACCCGTAATCCTAAAAGTGTGGATATCGGAGCGGTGCCTATTGGGACCCCTTTGATTGTTGGGCCTGCGGTTTTAACGATGGCTTTGATGTTGACGAATCAATTTGGCAGCGGGATTGCTTTAATTGCGGTGCTTTCTAATATTGCGATTGTTGCGGTTGTCTTTTTCTTCTCAGATATTTTGATTCGTTTACTTGGAACTAGTGGTTCAAGAGCTTTGTCTAAGGTGATGGCTTTGCTGCTGGCAGCGATCGGGGTTATGATGATCCGCAAGGGAGTTATTGAAATTATTTCCTCTTTAAAATAATTATTCATGAGAAAAAATCATTTAAAACGTTTCCTTTTTTCATTGCTCATGTTTTTGTGTTGGGTATCGATTATTATTTGTGTGACCGCCTACGTTTTTTTAACAACCACCTGGGGGGCTAGGTTAGCTTCAACCTGTCTGATTGAAAGCTTTATTCCTTCCTGCAATATCAGCGTCGGTAGTTATGAGGGGACTATTGAGAAGGGGCTTCTTTTTAAAGGAGTGACGATCAGTCATATCCCCAATCTAAAAAACGGGATTATTCGTATTCAGGATCTTTCTATTCAGGTTCCCTTGATTCATTGGGATCAAACATCTTTAAGAATTAATAATGCGACGCTATTTCTTCCCTTATCCGATCCGATTATTTTTCATGGTACAGTTATTCAAAATAAAATAAAGGGAGCTTGTTACGCTCATGGTGTTGATGCGAAACAGGTTGTATCTTCCTTGGGGTATGATGAGCTTGCTAAGAATATTTATGGCTCTATCAGTAATGTGGATTTAGTCGTAGAAGGACCTGTGAATTCTCCTCGCTTGACGGGAAGTTTTCTTGTCGACAAGTTTGCGTTTAAGAATACCCAGCTTAGTGATGGTTTTAGTCATTTAGACTTGACGATTAATTCTTTAGGTGCTGTTCCCTCCATGACAGGTTTTATTATTATGGAATCCGCTTTAGTTAAGGTGGAGAAGGTCCTCATTGACCTAGCCACCAGTAAGGTAAATTTTAAAGGGGATGTCAGTGATTTTCTTCTGGATATTCATGGTTCCAGCAAGGTTGAGGATATTGCGATTGATTTAGCTATTAAAGGAACTTTTCAAAAGCCTAAGCTGGTTTTTAATTCAGACCCGCCGATGTCGGAAGAACAGATTATGATTGCCTTGGCGACAGGAAAGAGTTGGTCGGGGATCGACAGTTCTCAGGGGATAGGGTTACGCAAGAAGTTGACGGACACTTTTAATGTTGGTATGGAAGTTGAAGAAAGGCAGTCTCAGTTAGGGAAGGATCGCACCCAGGCGTATTCTAGAACTCTCGAGGGACAGATGAATGTAACGGATAAATTCTCATTAAATGTCGCTAGGAAGTTTCTTCCAGTGGACAGTGAATCCTCTTCTTCCGGCGTAGGGTCTTCTCAGCCCCAGAAAGACAACGAGTCGGAAATCTATCTCCAATATAAACAGCGGTTTTAAATCTTTTGACAAAATTCATAATTTTCGTATACTCTCGTATTACTAAGTAATACTTTAAGCCTGTGTGTTGGCTAAGGAGATATGATGATGCCCCCTAAAGAACTCAAAGATGTTGAGGTTCTTACGTTTAAAGTTGATAAGGCCATTGTAAAATTATTAAAAGGAGTTCCCAATCGCTCTGAGTTTATCCGAGTGGCTATTTTGGAGGCCTTAGATAGCGTCTGTCCTTTTTGTCGTGGAACAGGGGTTTTAACGCCTCATCGCAAGAAGCACTGGAATGAATTGGCTAAGCATCACAATAAGAAAGAATGCAAGGAGTGCCATGAAGACGTTTTGGTTTGTTCTTCTCATTAGTCTGTTGTGTTTTTTTGTTCCTGTTGTTGCACGCGCTTCAGAAAAACTAAAGGTGGTGGCAACAAACAGTATTGTCGAGGATTGGGTGAGAAATGTCGCTGGCGATTTGGTGGATCTCACCGTCTTAGTTGGTCCTAATAGCGATGTCCACACCTTTGAACCAACTCCTTTAGATAATGTTCTTTTATCCAAGGCGGATATTGTTTTTGAAATCGGCCTTGGGCTTGAGCATTGGATGGATAAATTATTTGCAGCATCTCAGTCACGTGCCAAGAGGGTGGCCTTGACGAGCGGGGTTATCGAACAGCCGTTGACGATTCTTCGATTAGGTCGAGAGCATCATCAGGATATGGATCCCCATGTCTGGCATAATGTGCATTATGTGATAGGGATGGTGAAACGTTTGAGTCGAACGCTTAAGAATCAGGATCCAGCCAACGCGCAAATCTATGAGAAAAATACTCAGATGTATTTGGCTCAATTGCAGGAATTAGACAGTTGGATTTTAAGGGCGACGTCACAGATTTCTAAGGCTCAGCGTCAATTGGTGACGAATCATGATAGCCTTGGTTATTTTTGCGAGAGGTATCAATTTGTTTTGGTGGGGGCGGCTTTTGATTCAGCGACCACGGAAGCTGAAGACCCTTCGGCCCGAGATATGGCTCAATTGATCGCTAAGATTAAGAAAACAGGGGTTCATGCTGTTTTTGCCGAGAACATTCAAAATTCCAAGGTGATCACTTCCTTAGCCAAGGAAGCTAATATTGAACTGGCCCCTTCCTTATATACGGATGCTCTTGGAAGTAAGGGAAGTCCTGCAGAGACCTATATCAAGATGATTCGGTATAATGTGCAAACGATCGTATCAATGTTAAAAACGTAGAGACGCCACCTGCCTGCCGGCAGGCAGGTTTATGGCGTCGTTAATCAATGATTTGAATTGTTTTTTATGTTTATTTCCTATTGTCAACACCGTCACAGTACTCCTAATCCTAAGGCACCAGCTTTGTGGATGCAAGATGTCAGCGCGTCCTACGAGGATGTGGCAGACAGGGTTGCTTTAAAGAATATCTCTTTGTCTGTAACACGAGGGAGTTCGACGGCCCTGGTAGGTCCTAATGGAGCAGGGAAGTCGACCTTGTTTAAGGTGGCGGCTAATCTCCTTAAGAATTCTTCAGGTAAGGTGGAGATTTTTGGTCAGCCTCTGGGGGCTTGTCATCAGCGAGTTGTCTACCTGCCTCAGCGCAGCGGTATTGACTGGGAATTTCCTTTAAGTGTTCTGGATCTGGTGACGACGGGACGGTATGTCTATTTAGGATGGCTGAGGTCTTTAGAAAAGAAGGATTATGATAAAGCCTGGGAAGCTTTAAAAAGTTTAAGTATTGAAGATTTAGCTCATCGACAGATTGCCCAGCTCTCCGGCGGGCAACAGCAGAGGGTTCTGATTGCCAGAGCTTTGGCTCAGGATGCAGACCTGCTTCTCTTAGACGAGCCTTTGAATGCCGTGGACGTGCAGACCCGTCATATTGTTCAGCGAGTGCTCAATGAGCAAAAAGCCCAGGGGAAGACGACGATTGTGGCGACTCATTATTTTAAACAAGAAGAAGGTCTTTACGACAATGCTGTTTATTTGAAGGATGGAGAAATATGCACGGCATCCTAGAACCTTTACAGTATGTTTTTATTCAACGCGCCTTGTTAGCTTCCGTTCTGGTGGGAGTAAGCTGTTCCTTTCTGGGTGTTTACGTGGTTCTTCGTCGCATATCTAACATCGGTCATGCCCTCACTCACAGCGCCTTACCTGGTATTGTGATTGCGTTTATGTGCGGGGCCAATCTGTTTTTAGGAGCCCTGATTGCGGTCTTGTTTACGGCCTTGATGATTGGATTTTTGTCGAAGGATGATAAGATTTCCGAAGACACAGCAACAGGTATGATGCCGACGATCATGTTTGCCCTGGGGGTTCTTTTGATTAGCGCTTCTAAGTCGTATCGAGATATGTCGTCCATGCTTTTTGGGAACATCCTTGGGGTTAGTAATGGCGATTTGTGGTTGATTGGGACCATTACGGTAGTGATTGTTCTTGCGCTAGTGTTGTGTCATAAAGAGCTTCAATTGTTTTGTGTTGATCGGGATTATGCTCAGACGATCGGAATTAATGTAGAGGGCTTACGTTTGCTCTTGTTGATTTTGCTTTCGCTGAGTGTTGTCACGGGGATACAGGCAACAGGAGCTATCTTAACGAATGCCTTGTTAATTGTCCCGACGGCAGCAGCCAGATTGGTGGTCAATCAGCTGATTCCTTTGATGATCACGGCCGTTTCAATGACGGTGGCCTGTTGCATAGCGGGTGTTTACTGTTCTTATTATTTTGGTTTCTCCTCGGGGGCTAGTATTGTTTTATGCTGTGGTTTATGCTTTGGCATATCTTGGTTGTTTCGCGCTGTACAAAACAGGAAACGATGATACTATGAAAAATATTTCAACATTAACCAAAGGAAAATATATGAATACGATGAAGATGGTTGCTGTAGCTGTTGCATTAGTAGGAGTTGCTTCTGTAAGTTTCGCCGCGGATGCTGTTGTTGGTGCCGGTAAAAAGGTGAAAATGGATTATACTCTGACAGTCAATAACGAACAGGTGGAAACATCTGTCGGCAAGCAGCCATTAGAGATTGTTTATGGGGATCACTCCATTATCCCTGGATTAGAAAAGGGTATTGAAGGAATGAAGGTGGGCGAAGAGAAGGTGATCGAAGTGGAGCCTAAGGATGCCTATGGAGAAGTTGATCAAAAAGCATTCAAAGAATTCCCCAAAAGCAGCATGCCTAAGTCTCCTGAACCTAAGGTAGGGATGGTTTTACAGGCGGAGTCTCCTAATGGCGAAAGTTTTCCAGCGATGATTTCAGCGATTAATGGTGATAAGGTTACCTTGGACTTTAATCATCCTTTAGCAGGTAAGAAGTTAAGTTTTAAAATCAAGGTTTTAGATATTACAGATGCGCCAGCCGTTCCTGCAGCCTCTGCCGCAATGCCTGCGGTTCCAACAACACCTGCACCTGCTAAGTAGTTCTGTCATTCCCGAATGTTTTTGTCGGGAATCTAGAACGTTAGCTAACTCTGGACCCCCGACTAAGACATTCGGGGGTGACAATAGAAATTCAATTCGACGCTTTTGCACTTCGCAGAAGCGTCGAACTGCTTTATAAAGAACATTTTAAAAGAATTCCCTTGAGGCTTTCTAAAGACTTTCTATAATGACCTTAATGATAAAAGAAATTCTTCAGACCATCCCACTTAAAACAGTCATGAGTTCCCCGGTGATTACGATTTCAGAATCAGCAGATTTTAGCGCTGTGAATGATAAGTTTGATTTTTATGACATTCGTCATTTACCGGTTGTTAATGGTTCCGGAGGATTGGTAGGTTTAATTACCCAACGCAGTTTATATCAGATTCATTCCCCTCGGAAATTAGAAGACGGCAGTTGGTATTATGATACGGATATGCTGAATGGTTTTATTTTGAAAAATGTTATGATCAAGGATGTGCTGACTCTTAAACCTGAAAGCACCTTAGCGGAAGCTGTTAAAGTCGTTGTTTCCTATAAATATGGTTGTATTCCCATTGTCGATGAATATAAAACGCCTGTAGGTATTGTGACCCGTGATAATATCTTCAAGTTTCTCTTAACCCAATAATTTTCTCTCCTTCACCTCTCCTTAATACAAGTCATTTATACTTTCTTCTGTAACCACCAGGAGGGTATCTATGACGCCGAGTTTATTTCAATTTATCGTGGAATTAATTTTTCAGCTTCAAGTAGAGATTGTTTAGGGCTTTATGAACACTTTATCTAGCCTTAATCTAAGCTTAACATTCCTATTTTATATTAGTCACATCTAAAACCGTAGTATTACCAAGATTTTAAGAACAAACAAATGGAGGAGGAGTCATGGGAAAGAAAGTATCAATATTGGCCTTAAGTGTTCTTCTGGCCTGGCAAGGAATGAGTTTCGCCGCAAGTACGGTGGATTCACTTGTTCAGAAGCTGGTTGAAAAAGGAATTTTAACCGATAAGGAAGCGACCCAGTTAAAGGGTGAGATTGCTTATCAGGAAAAAAGTACCATAGAAGAAGGTTCCAAGAAACAGGTTCCTGATTGGGTTCAGAACTTCAAAATTACCGGGGATTTCCGTGGTCGTCTTCAAACAGAACGCTCAGAAAATCCTGGCGCTGCTGCGACGGCTCAGGGAGAAAGAGTTCGTGCCCGTATGAGAGCCCGCTTGAACTTTGAAACCAAGATCAATGATAAAGCCAAGGTTGTTATTGGTATTGCGACCGACGGTGGAACAGGGGCAACCTCAGCATCGAGTAATGCCCGTTCCAATAATTATACGAACAGCACCTATGTGAATGGAACTTCAGCGGGGAATAGTGTTTTTACTAAGCCGTACATCGTTCTCAATAAGGCCTATGGTCAGTATATGTTTACGGATAATTTGAGCGTAGCGGTGGGTAAGTTAGAGAATTCTGTTTTTTATGAACCCATGGAATTCTTGTTTGATAATGACATTACTCCGGAAGGGGCTTCTGTTACCTATAATTATAAACTCAACAGCATGATTACGTTAACAGCTGTAGGAAATCTTTTCACCTTAGGGGAATTTAATCCTAGTACCAGCGATCCTTTTATGTTTGCTCCGCAATTCATTGCTACGATCAAACCTAATGATAAGTTGGATATCAAGGCTGCCTTTACCTATATAGGCTATGGCAATATCAAGAGTGGATTTCTGAATGGTAACGTCAATAATACGCTCAATGCCGCTAATGGTTCCAATGGGTTGAAATATGATTACAGCGCTCCTATGGGGGCTATTGATATTGGAATCAATGATCCGTTTGGTGAAATGCTTCCTGCTCCGATTTATATTCCTCGCGTCGGTGTTTTTGGAGAATATACCCGTAATCCTAGCGCTCCGGATAAGAATGTGGCCTGGATGGCTGGTACCTATATTGGAAATTCCAAGGTCAATGGATTTGGTACCTGGAGAGCGTATGGAGCCTATAAGGTATTAGGAAAAGATGCCTGGTTAGATATTTTCCCTGATTCAGATTTTCAAGGGGGAGCTACCGGTGTCAAAGGTATTGAAACTGGCGTAGAAGTTGGTTTAGCTAAGAATATGTCTTTTAAGATTGAATATGATAAAACTCGTCGTATTGATGTGGGGGCAGCGTCAAAGATCCCAACGCACTTAGTTCAATACGATATTAACTGGAAATTTTAATTAAAGAAAGGAAGCCTTTATGAAGAAATTGTTAGCATTCATTTTTGCGGTATCCTTGGCATCCGTGGCATGGGCTGATGCGACCCTGATTAACGGGGCAGGAGCAACCTTCCCGTATCCCATTTATTCGAAATGGTTTGATGAATATGCCAAGATGAATCCAGGTATGACCTTTAATTATCAGTCCATCGGCTCCGGCGGCGGCATTAAACAGATCACTGCTAAAACCGTCGATTTCGGAGCGTCCGATGGCCCGATGACTCAGGATCAGCTTAACGAAGCTCCTGGTCGTATTTATCATATCCCGACGGTGATGGGAGCTGTTGTTGTGGCTTACAACCTCCAGGGTGTTAAAACGGGTCTTAAGTTAACAGGGGATATTTTAGCGGATATCTTCTTAGGAAAGATTACCAAATGGAATGATGCGCGTATCGTCGCTGAAAATCCTGGTGTGAATTTGCCAGATCAAAGCATTGTTGTCATTCATCGTTCTGATGGCAGCGGAACCACCTATATTTTCGTGGATTACTTAAGTTCTGTCAGTCCTGCCTGGAAGGGCAAGGTTGGTAAGGGAACGTCCGTGAATTGGCCTGTAGGTTTAGGCGGTAAGGGTAACGAAGGTGTCGCTGGTTTAGAGAAGCAGACACCAGGAGCCATTGGTTACGTCGAATTGGCCTATGCCAAACAAAACGATCTGACCTATGCCCATATGAAAAACAGCAGTGGCAATTACATTGAACCTAAGATTGAGAGTGTGACTAAGGCTGCAGAAGGTGTCAGCATTGCTCCTGATTTTCGTGTATCCATTGTTAATAGCTCGAATCCTGAAGCTTATCCTATTTCTAGTTTTACATGGCTTTTGATTTACAAAGAGATGGATGACCATGCCAAGGGTGAAGCTATTGTGAATTTTATCAAGTGGGCTATTACTGACGGGCAGAAGTATACGGAAGCTTTAGATTACGCTCCGCTTCCAGCCAATGTGGTCAGCATGATTCAGGAAAAACTCAAGGCTGTTAAATATTAAACGATTGAAGATTGGGGGCAGGGGGCTTAATACGCCTTCCTGCCCCTGATGATTTTATGCGCAAAGACACCTCTGATCTTGTTTTTAAATATTTTCTCGCTGTATTCCCGTGCCTGATTCTTCTTCTGGTGGCAGGAATTCTCTATCAATTGGTTAGTTCTTCGGGCCTCTCTATTCATAAATTTGGTTTTAAGTTTCTTTCTAATCGCACTTGGGATCCCGTCGCTGAAGATTTTGGGGCTTTGCCTTTTATCTTCGGAACCTGTGTGACATCTTTCTTGGCTCTTTTGATGGCGATTCCTATTGGTGTTGGTTCTGCCATTTATTTAGCCGAATATGCGCCGGCGAAAGTTTCTAAAGTCATTTCCATTTTTGTTGATCTCCTCGCTGCGATTCCCAGTGTCATTTACGGTTTGTGGGGGATCTTTGTTCTTGTTCCTTTGATGCGTACGCATGTACAGCCCTTCTTGGGTAAATATTTAGGATTTCTGCCGTTCTTTCAGGGACCCAACTATGGGGTGGGATTCTTATCGGCCAGCATCATTCTGGCGATCATTATTGTTCCTTTCATTATTTCTATTTCCCGGGAAGTGATTCTGGCTATTCCTTCGGTGTATAAGGAATCCTCCTATGCCTTAGGCGCGACGAGATGGGAAACTATTCAGCTGATTATTCTAAGCCATGCTCAGGCTGGGATTTTTGGAGCGATTATTCTGGCGTTGGGCCGGGCCATCGGAGAGACGATGGCGGTGACCATGATTATTGGAAACAATCCCAGCATTACATCGTCGTTATTCTCGCCCGGTTATACCTTAGCCAGTGTGGTGGCTAATGAATTTAGCGAAGCGACCAGTAAAACATATTTGTCAGCCTTGATTGAAATGGGATTGGTTTTGTTTGTGGTATCGATTGTGGTCAATGCGTTGGCAAGGCTTTTGATTTGGTCAGTGACAACCAGAGAATCAGTAACAGTGTAAAGAAGAATTCTATGCAGACAATGGATTTTGATAAGGCGTTTCAGAGAACAAAAGCCAAACGATATTTTATGGATCAGGCGATTGTCTACGTTCTTTTTCTGTGCGCTTTTGTTCTTCTTTTTATTCTTTTTAGTATTCTCACGCATCTGGTGATCAACGGCGTTTCCTCCATTAATGTGAATTTCTTTATTCATCTGCCAAAGCCCGTCGGAGAAGTAGGTGGTGGGATGGCTAATGCGATTACAGGAACATTGACGCTGCTTTTTTTAGCGGTACTTTTTGGGGTGCCGATTGGATTAGCTGCGGGTATTTATCTGAATGAATATGCCGATTATCGTTTTGCTCAGGTGGTGCGCTTTACGATCGACGTCATGAACGGAATCCCATCGATTGTCTTTGGTATCTTTGCCTATGTGATCTGTGTTCTTCCGATGAAGACTTTCTCTGTGCTTTCCGGTGGATTTGCCTTAGGCATCATGATGATTCCGATGGTGACCCGTACGACGGAACAGTTTGTCAGGATGGTTCCTAATCAATTGCGGGAAGCAGGGCTGGCTCTGGGGGCCCCAAAATGGAGGGTGATTGTGGATATTGTTCTGCCTTCTTCCATCGGGGGGATCATGACAGGAATCATGGTGGCCTTAGCCCGGGTGGCAGGAGAGACGGCTCCGTTGTTGTTTACAGCCTTTGGTAACAGGTTTTGGAATCACAATCTTATGCAGCCGATTGCAGCCTTGCCTTTGCAGATTTTTTCTTATGCCATTTCACCTTTTGAGGATTGGCATCGTCAGGCCTGGGCGGGGGCGATTGTTTTGATTGTTGTTATCTTTTCGATTAACTTGTTAGCCAATTATTTTATGAACCGACGTCATCGATTTCTCAACGGTCAGTAGGGGGATTTTATGCAGTACCAGGTACCAGAACCTAAGCGTACAGCGTCAAGAATTCTGAAACAGGAAGAGGTTGAGTCAAAGGTGTTAATTCAGGTTAAAGATCTGAATTTTTATTATGGCACCCGTCTGGCTTTAAAAAATGTTTCAATGGATATTCCTGCCTGCGGGGTGGTGGCTTTAATCGGTCCCTCCGGATGTGGCAAGTCCACCTTGCTTCGGACGTTTAATCGCATGAATGATTTGATTGCTAAGACAAAGGTAGAGGGGGAAATTCTGATTGATGGGGTGAATATTTATGATAAAGACACGGATGTGGTGTCGTTGCGTCGACAGGTAGGGATGGTTTTTCAGAAATCAACGCCATTTCCGAAGACGATTTATGACAACATCGCTTATGGATTAAGACTGATTGGGGTTAAGGATAAGCATATATTAGAGTCTGTAGTGGAGAAGTGTTTACGTCGTGCAGCCTTGTGGGAAGAAGTAAAAGATTCCTTACATCGTTCAGCGTTGTCTTTATCCGGGGGGCAACAGCAACGGTTGTGTATTGCCCGGGCCTTGGCGGTTAATCCCAAGATTCTTCTGATGGATGAACCCTGTTCCGCTCTGGATCCTATTGCCACGTCGAGGATCGAAGAATTGATGGAAGATTTAAAGAAGGAGTACACTATTTTGATTGTCACGCATAATATGCAGCAGGCGGCTCGTGTGTCAGATAAGACAGCTTTTATTATGCAAGGTGAATTGGTGGAGTTTAATATCACCAGCAACTTCTTTACTAACCCCTCTAACAAACTCACAGAAGATTATATTACCGGTCGTTTCGGTTAGACCCCAAGGAGAAGTGTTATGTTGCCTCAAAAAATGTATGAATTAAAAACGCATCTCTTATCTGAAGCGGCATTGGTTGAGGATATGTTGGAAAAAAGTCTTCAGGGCATTTATGCCAGGGATGAGGTTCTTCTTAAGAAGGTCATGGAGGAGCAGGAGCCCAAGGTTAATGATGATGATCGAATGATTGAGAAGTTTTGTGTTGAGTTGATCGCTCAGTTTGATCCGGTGGCCCGAGATCTTCGTTTAGCATTAATGATTATTAAAATGAATAAAGATTTAGAACGAACAGCGGATCATGCGGTGAATGTTTGTCAAAGCGGACTTTTTCTGGTTTCAAATTCTTTCGAAGATACGAATAATGAAGTCAGGGTGATGGCGGAGGGGGCTATTGCTATGTTTAAGGATTCTATCAAAGCTTTTGCCTTAGAAGATGTTGTTTTGGCGAATGACGTTTGTAATCGCGACAACAGTGTTGATGATGCCGGAGACCGAATCCTTAAACGTTTAACAGTTCTCATGCAATCCAAGAAAAGTTCTATTGCCCAGTCTCTTCATATTATGAGAATCGCCCATAACCTGGAACGTATTGCTGATTTATCCACCAATATCGCCGAAGAAGTGATCTATATCGTCCAGGGCGAAGATATCAAGCATCATCACCACAGCTCCTCTTAACACAACCTTAATATCTCCTTAACCTAATCTTAATATAATTTTTATATTATAAAGGTAAACCAATTCATCTAGTTAAGGAGATGTTATGCGTATCGTCAGATCAGTAGTTTTCATTACAGCCTTACTCATTTCTTGTAACACTGTTTGGGCGGCAAATAATTCTATTCAAATTAAAGGTTCAGATACCATGGTGAATTTGGGTCAAGCCTGGGCTGAAGCTTATATGCAAAATCATAAGGATGCTCTCATCGCTGTCACCGGTGGGGGGTCGGGGACGGGGATTGCTGCTTTAATGAGTGGGACCTGTGATATTGCGGAGTCTTCACGTTCCATCAAGGCCGAAGAAATAGCTCAAGCTAAAACCAAGGGCATTGTTCCCGTCGAATATAAGGTAGGCTTAGATGGTTTAGCCGTCGTCGTTAATCCTTCGAATTCCGTTGAGAAATTAACCATTGATCAATTGGCAGATATTTTTACAGGTAAGATTAAAAACTGGAAAGAAGTTGGCGGTAAGGATGGTCCGATCGTTCTTCTTTCCCGTGAAGTTAACTCTGGTACGCATGTTTATTTTAAGGAACATGTGTTGCGTAAGGGCGATGCTAAGTCTACTATTGAATTTGATTCAGGGGCTTTGCTGATGTCTTCTTCTCAGGCGATTGCCGACGAAGTGGCTCAAAATTCCAGCGCGATTGGCTATTATGGAATGGGTTATATTTCCAAAGCGCAAAAAGCGATTGCAGTGGCTAAGGATGCGGCCAGTCAATATTATCTTCCCACGCTTGCAAATGTGGTTTCTAACAAATATTATATCTCCCGACCTTTATTATTTTATACGAATGGTCAACCTCAGGGGTTAGTTAAGGATTTTGTGGACTTTGTATTTAGCGCTCCGGGGCAGGAAATTGTGAAAGATACAGATTTTGTACCTGTGAAATAAGAATGCAAAAGAGTTTCAGCCAAAAACGTCTGCAGGAATGGATCATCGAGCGATGCATCTATATGAGCGGCATCGCTTCGATTATTTTTGTTTGCCTTATTTTCCTTTTCTTGGCTAAGGAAGGGTTCTCCCTTTTTAAGAATATCTCTATTTTTGACTTTTTGTTGGGTCAGAAATGGTATCCCATCTCAACGCCTCCTTTTTTTGGAATCCTGTCTCTGATTGTCGGGTCTCTGTATGTAACGCTAGGGGCTACGGTTATTGCTGTTCCTATTGGGATTGCCAGTGCCGTTTACATTTCAGAAGTGGCCCCTCCTCGGGTGCGAGAGATTCTAAAATCCGGGATTGAAGTCTTAGCGGCCATCCCAAGTGTTGTTTTAGGTTTTATTGGCATGATGACCCTGGTTCCCTGGGTAAAAAACACCTTTCATTTATCGACGGGACTAACAGCTTTTTCCGGAGCGCTGATGTTAGGCTTCATGGCGATGCCCACCATCGTCAGCATTGCCGAAGATGCTCTCAATGCTGTTCCTAAGAGATATAAGGAAGCAGCTCTGGCGTTAGGAGCGACGCGTTGGCAATCCATCTGGAGAGTTATTCTGCCAGCCGCTTCTTCAGGGATCGTAGCGGCTGTGATGTTAGGGATTGGTCGTGTCATCGGAGAAACGATGGCGGTGATGATGATTACAGGAAATGCGGCTAGGATTCCAGATAACATCTTTCAGCCTGTAAGAACATTAACCGCGACGGTCGCCGCTGAGATGGGGGAGACGGTTCGGGGAAGTGATCATTACTATTCGTTGTTTGCTATTGGTATTGTCCTTTTTATTATTACCTTTTGTATTAACCTGATTGCCGATTTTGCCGTGCACCGTAAGGCCAAATGATCAAGAACCCTTATTTCAGAGAGAGAATTGCCTTTACACTTCTGTTTATAGCAACAGCGATTGTTGTGTTGCCTGTTATTTGCATTCTGTTCTTTATCGTTAAAGAAGGTTGGCATGCGATCTCCTGGGAGTTCTTATCTCAAATGCCAAGAAAAGGCATGCGTGAAGGGGGGATTTTTCCAGCGATTGTCGGAACCTTGTACTTGGTCTTTGGAACCCTGGTCTTTGCCTTACCGTTGGGAATTCTTTCAGCGATTTATTTATCGGAGTATGCCAAGGACAACTTCCTGACGCGTATGGTTAAGTTGGCGATCATCAACCTGGCAGGTGTTCCGTCTGTTGTGTACGGTTTGTTTGGTTTAGGCATTTTTGTTGTATTCTTGAAGTTCGGATCCTCGCTATTGGCAGGTTCGATGACCTTGGCGATTATGGTGTTGCCGATTATTATTACAACCACCAGAGAAGCGTTAGACAGCGTTCCGCAGTCTTTTCGTCAGGTGAGTTATTCGCTGGGGGTTTCTAAGTGGGATACGATTCGCCATGTGGTTTTGCCGCATGCCTTACCCGGTATATTGACCGGTATGATTTTGGCAGTTTCCAGAGCGGCAGGGGAGACAGCCCCAATTTTATTTACGGTAGCTGCGTTCTATCTGCCTCGTCTGCCTAAGTCCATCTTTGATCAGGCGATGGCGTTACCGTATCACTTGTATGTGATCTCCACCCAGGTTCCGAATATTAAGTTGGAAGTTCGCTATGGAACAGCCCTGGTGCTTTTGATGATTGTGTTGTCGTTGAATCTCATCGCTATTATTGTGCGGGCGCATTTTAGAAAAAAGAGAAAATGGTAAAAACAGTGAAGGTACAGGCTTTGGATTTGAATGTCCGATATGGAACTCACGAGGTTCTTAAAGCTCTTTCTTTGGAAGTTTATGGAAATGAGATTTTAAGTATCATTGGGCCGTCGAATAGCGGTAAGACAACCTTCCTGCGTTGTCTGAATCGTTTTAATGATATGTATGCGTCTTTCCATTTTAAGGGAACGTTAACGGTCAATGGGGTTAACATTTATTCAGATATCGACGTAGAAAAGTTACGTAAGAAGGTGGGGATGGTTTTTGCTTTGCCGACGGTTCTGCCTATGACAGTTCTTGAAAATGTGGCTTATGGTTTAAGACGTCATGGCATTAAAGACAAGAACAAGATTGCTGAGGCGGTAGAGCGTTCTTTGCAAGCCGCTTATTTGTGGGATGAGGTGAAGGATCGTTTAGGGGAGCACGGGATGAAGCTTTCCGGAGGCCAGCAGCAGAGATTGTGTTTAGCAAGGACCTTAGCTGTTGACCCTGAGATTATACTTTATGATGAACCCTGCTCTGCGCTGGATCCTATATCGACGGCGAAAATTGAAGAAGCCATGGTTCGTTTCAAGGAAAAGTATACTCAGATTTTGGTAACAAATAACACAAAGCAGGCCGCGCGAGTGGCGGATCGAACAGCATTTTTCTTGATGGGGCAATTAGTCGAGGTGGATGACACTAGAAAACTGTTCACATCTCCTTCTGATCGTCGCACAGATGATTATATTTCAGGGAGATTTGGTTAATGAGCGCGATTATTCAGACGAGGAATTTTAATCTTTTTTATGGAACCTTCCACGCTCTTAAGGATGTGAATATTGATATCCCTAAGAATATGATTACGTCGATGATTGGCCCTTCGGGTTGCGGTAAATCCACCTTGTTACGAGCCTATAATCGGATGAATGATCTGCTCGAGGACGTTTCGGTTAATGGAGAGGTTATTGTTGATGGTAAGAATGTCAATGATCCGGGGATGGATTTAGTTGAGTTGCGTAAGAAGGTGGGGATGGTTTTTCAAAGACCTAATCCTTTCCCTTTATCAGTGGCAGAGAATGTTCTTTTTAGCGTTAAGATTCATAGGAGTGCGGCTCCTAAGGAATACGGAGATATTATAGAGAAGTCTTTAAAAGCCGTTGATTTGTGGGATGGTCTTAAGGATAAGCTCAATACATCGGCATTAAACCTCTCCCTGGAGCAGCAACAGCGTTTGTGTATCGCACGATTATTGCCTGTGAAGCCGGATATCTTGTTGATGGATGAGCCCTGTTCAGCCCTGGATCCTATTGCGACAGGGCATATCGAAGAATTGATGCATCATTTGAAGGCCAATTATACCATCGTCATTGTAACGCACAATATGCAGCAGGCGGCCAGAGTTTCCGATTATACTGCTTACCTTTATTTAGGTAATTTGATAGAATACGATTTGACAAAGAAGATCTTCACGGTTCCTAAAGACCGACGGACCGAGGACTATTTATCAGGAAAGTTCGGTTAATCATAGGCGTGTCGTTTTATAAGGAGTGTTATGTTTAAAGATAGAATTGTAGAGCTCAAGCATAAATTAATTCAAGATGCTTCTCTTGTTGAAGACATGATTGGTAAGAGTATCCGGGGCCTTCTGGATAGAAACTCTGGCCTGTTAGAAGAGGTGATCAATACGTATGAGCCCAGAGTGAATGATTATGATCGTGATATTGAGAAAATGTGCGTAGAGCTGATTGCTCAGTATGAGCCTGTGGCGCGAGACCTTCGGATGGTTATTATGATCATTAAAATGAACAAGGATCTTGAACGTATGGCGGATCATGCGGTGAATATCTGCGAAAGCGGTGTTTTTCTTCTTCAAAATCCTGTCATGACGTCTTCGGACGATTTAAGGCTAATGGGAGAGAATTCAGTTCGTATGCTCAAAGACAGTATTAATGCCTTTGTTAATGAAGATGTCACCCTGGCTCAGGCTGTCTGTGAACGGGACAGCATTGTGGATGATGCCGGAGATAAGATTCTTAAGGATTTAACGGAATTGATGCGGGGTAAGATAGATGTGATTCCCCGTTGCCTGCAATTGATGCGTATTGCTCATAACCTTGAACGCATCGCGGATTTAGCCACCAATATCTCTGAAGAGGTTATTTACATCGTTGAAGGCCGCGATGTGAAGCATCATCCGCACGATTAGCCGCAACTCTTTTATCACCAACAAGATACATTTCATCTGATATAGAATAACCCCGCTCAATGTGTTTATTGATGAGCGGGGAAATGCATGGTGTTGACGACTATTAAAATTTTATTAAATTTTCTTGACATGGCCTTAGGCTAATGGCAAAATGCAAGAAGTTTTCCACCCTGATGATTTAATGAGGACTGAGAAAGGAGGGATGAGCTAAAACGGTCGCGAATCATCAACAAGGGGTCTGATTGACAAATTCCTAGGCCAGACACCTAGATATATATAAAATTCAATCCTAAATTAATTGGGAGATTACAATGAAAAAATTAGTATTAGCTTTAGCTGTTGCCTTCCTTATGGCTGCTCCAGCTTTCGCTGCCGTTCAGAACGTGAAGGTCAGCGGTTTCGTCGATAGTACCTATGTAAATCGTCAAGACTTCAATTTTAATCAAAGATTCGTGGGGGATCATTCCAGACAAAGTCTGTTTTTAACACAAACAGGCCTCCGTGTTGACGCTGATTTAAGCGACAATGTGTCTACAACGGTCGGTTTGATCAACGAACGCGTCTGGGGTAGTATTTCTCCAATAGGGACTAATACCGATGCGGTTGATGTGTATTTAGCTTATGTCACAATGCGTGAGTTTTTATATTCTCCGTTAACTGTGACCGTTGGTCGTCAGGTTTTTGCCTTTGGTAATAGCCTGGTTTTTGATGCAACAGGTCCAGGTGGCGCTAATGGTGGAGCATTAGATAACGTTGCTAATGACTTATCGATGAGATCATCACTTGACGCTGTCAGAGTTACCTTGGATTACAAGCCTTTGACCATCGATATTTTCATGGGTAAGGTTGCTCAGGGTAATGTTAAGGGACTTGGTGCTCAAAAAGATAATACCGATGCTTATGGTATCAATGCTAACTATCAGTTGGGTGATGCTATGAATACCGTGGTTGAAGCCTATGTGTTTGGTAAAAACACAGGAAAAGGTGCTCTAACCGCAGGTTCTGCTAGAACTCCTTCTGATCATCTTTTTGCTCCTGGTTTACGCGCTAGCACCAATCCTGTTAAAGGGTTGAATGTGCAAGTGGAAGGTGCTTTGCAACGTGGTAACAGCAATCCTACCGGTACTCTTAACCAGAAGCGTGATGGTTTAGCTTTACAGGGTATGGTTAGCTATGCATTACAATGCGAAAAGTTAGCTAAATACAAGCCAACCGTCAGCGCTTCTTATACCTATGTTTCTGGTGATAAGAGTGCTACGGGTGATAACAATTACAAGAATAGCGCTTGGGATCCAATGTTCGAAAATCAAAATGGTGGAACAATCTTCAATTCCATTTTCAAATTATCGAATTTGCAGATCTTGAACGCAACTGTTTCTGCTAATCCTATCGCTGATGTTACCACCAGCTTAAGCTGGAATGGTCTTTGGGCTGCTCAGAAATTAACGGCTGGCACCGAAGCTGGTATCACTACTTTAGGCAGTAGTTATTTAATGCAACCAGATGCTGCTACAAATACGTTTACTCCTCAAGTTACATCAAATAAAGAATTAGGTAATGAATTTGATGCTAACGTATCCTATGCTTATACCGAAGACGTGAAGTTCGGTTTAAACCTAGGCTGGTTTGTTCCAGGTCGTGCATTCACAGCGGCTAACGATGGCGTTGCAAAACAAGCGATCGCTTCAGTTGGAGTTAATTTCTAATTCATTAGAAAATAACTTGTTGTTAAGAAAAACCCCACGTTCTTCACAGAACGCGGGGTTTTTCTTTATCTCTCGTCGAGCTATCATTTCTCTTGATCAAAAATTTCTTAGATAATATTTTGCATTTCATTTTTCTTTGTTAATATATTTTTGTAACACTAAGTTATTACAAATGAATCAGTTAGAGATTGTTAATAATTTCTTTTAAATAGAAGTGAGTGATTGTAACGCATGACACGTGATGAGATTTATGACCACCTAGCCAAGGTTTACCTTGGTAAGCGTCAAGATATTGTCGAAGAAAAGAAAAAGAAGACTCTCAATCAGTCGTGGATGGTTATTAATGTTGTTATCACGACTGTCATTTTAATATCGACGGTGTATGGGTTTACAGCTTTCTTAACTCGTCGGGTGGTTTTTAATAATCAAGTTTTTTATTCTTTGACCAATAATCCGATTCGTATTGCTTATGATCTTAATGATCCGTTTCCGTCGGCAAAAACTTTTTCAATCACAATACCTAAAAAGGATGCGTCTAAATATAGTCATTTAAATTTAACGATCCGAGGATCTAAAGAAGCTTATCCGGGTATCGTCAAAATGGTGGTTGGAAATCAGCTCAATGAAAAAGCCACGTATTATATTCAAAATGTGCAGGGCGGTTGGCAGAAGGTTAGTATCTCTTTAGATAAGCTGAACTTGACGGACTGGAGCACAGTGACAGATGTTTCTTTTGTGCTGGAAGCGTGGAATGTGGATTTTAAAAAGGGTGTAGTTTTTATCGACGATGTTTCGTTTTCTAATCTCTAATTAATCAGAGGAATAAGGTTTATGAAAATTTTTTCCATAGCCAATCAAAAGGGTGGATGCGGTAAGACAACAACTGCAATTAATTTAGCTTCAACTCTTGGATACAATGGCAAGAAAACTCTTCTGATTGATTTAGATCCTCAGGCTCATGCTACATTAGGTCTTAATATCGACGACAGCTATAGTCTTTATAATGTTATTTCCAAATTAACGCCTCGTAAATTAAAGATCAAAGAAATTATCAAACGCGCGGATAAGAATTTTGATATTATTCCTTCCAATGTTTTGTTAGGAACTCTGGAACAAGAATTAGCGGATGAAATTGGTCGTGAATTGAAGTTGGTTGAGATTCTCTCTGAGATTAAAGATCAGTACGATTATATTCTTATTGATTGTCCTCCCAGCTTAGGGTTCTTAACCGTCAACTCTATCCGTGCTTCGGATCAGGTGATTATCCCCGTCGAGACGAGTCGTTTTTCAATGCAGGGTGTGGATCACATTACAGATATTATTAATTTGATTCGTGACCGACTGAATCATCCTGTTTCTCAGAGAATTTTGATTACGATGTTTGATTCTCGCCTGCGCCATTCTTTTTCCATGCTTGCTAAAATGAAAGAGAAATTTGGAAAGCTTCTTTATGATACCATTGTTCATGTCAACGTTAAGCTGAAGGAATCAGCGGTGATGGGAGAGTCTGTTTTAAAGTATGATAAATATTGCCGTGGTTCAAAAGATTATTTAAGTTTAGCCCGGGAACTTCTCATGTTAGATAAACCTCTGTCTGTGGCTGAACCCGTTAAATTAGAGAAAGCTGTTGAGAGAGCTCTTGTTAAACCTGTTGTCGCTCAAGATCAGGCGGCCTATGAACCTTCTGTCCGTATGGAAGAGTTGGTCGCTAAAGAAACAGCGGAATTTGTGGGATTGGCCAACTTTGCTTTAAAAGCTCCAACAGCTCAGTCTGTTTTTGTAACGGGGTCATTCAATGATTGGTCCTTAGATGAAAAGTGCCGTATGACGAATGATCAGGGTGTCTGGAAATTACGTATGTCACTTAAGCCGGGTACTTATAAGTATCAATTTATCGTTGATGGTAAATGGCAGGAAGATCCTGAAAACAAAAACACTGAACGCAATTCTTTTGGAGATATTAATTCTCTTATTGAGGTTAAGGCTTAATGTTGAATGGTTTTTCCAAAGAAGACATTCTCGATGGAAAAATTTATGCTCTTCTTTCGTACCTATCCATTCTCTGCATACTTCCGTTAATATTAAAAAAGAACAATCCATTCGTTTTGGCTCATGGCAAGCAGGGGTTGGTTATTTTTGTTGCTGAAGTTGCCATCTGGATTGTGAGTATTGTTATTCCGGTTTTATTGGCACCTTTGACCTTTATCCTCCTAGTCTTATCTTTTTGGGGCTTGATTGCTGTTCTTAAAGGAGAATTTGTACGGTTACCTCTAGTGTCTAATTGGGCCGATAAGATATCCTTGTAATAAGCCTTAGGTCGTGAGTTAAAAATGTCCATCCTTAATCAATTATCTGATGTTCTTAAAGAAGTATTTTGGATTAAAACCCCTCCGAAAAAGAAATCTACAGCCCGTCGTAAGAAGGTCGCTAAGCGGCAGGTGGTCAAGAAGATTGTTAAGAAATCGTCAGCAGTTAAAACGATTAAGACAAAGAAGATCGAGAAGCCTATTAAGCCTCTAAAGGTTGCTGCAGCGCCTAAGATTAAGAAACTTGAGTTAGATCCAGCCTTGATTCGTGTGGGAGAGATTACTCATTATTTTGAACGGATTAACGTCTGTGTTGTCAAAATTACTCATGGTACCGTTCTTATTGGGGATAAATTAACGATTGTGGGGCAGAAGAGTAAGTTTGTACAGAAGGTTTGGTCTATGCAGATTGAGAGTCAGGATGTCAAGGTGGCTAAAAAAGGGCAAATCATAGGACTGAAGGTGGATAAGCCGGTAACCATCGAGGATGTTGTTTATAAATAAAGGATATGGTATATTTGTATTATGAATAATGCAAAAGGACAAAATCTTATTGAATATATCCTGCTTGTTGTGGCAGTCGTCCTCGTATTTTTGGTTATTTTGAAACCAAACTCAGGCCCTATGTCAGAATCTGTTAATAGAACGCTCAATAGCACAATTAACATGATTCATGACGTCGATAATACTATCAAATTTCAATAATGAAACTTAGCGCTTTACATAAAGATCTTATTCGCCGTTATTTGCTTTGGGCATATAAAACGACGCGGGAGTCTTTTGAGAGAATTGAACGTAAAACTACTCAGTTGATGGTTGATGAGCGTCTATTAAAAACCGTGAATAAGTTGGCAAAGCCTAAAGGGGCATTGCTTAAAGACTATCAGCAACAGGTTGAAGAATTTGAAGTCTATATCGCTCATAAAAGACGAGATGAGATTAAACAAAAATTCTCTGATGACAAAGGTGTTATTCTTCATCCACAGTATCTATATTTAAAGAATAGGCTGACAGCCATTGAAGAGGCTATTGAATATTTTTTAGGTTCTAAAGAACTTAAGAAGATGGAAGGTCTTTTTGAACAGGAGTTTGTTGGGCGTATTTTACAGGCGAGAGAGCATTAATGTTTAAAGGAATGAAGATGTCAAAGAAGGTATTTGTTTTAATCTTGTTGATCCTATCAGCTTCATCTGCCCAGGCCGCCATCGAGATTTATTCTGGAGGGAAGAGGTTTAGTTCTTTTGAAGATTATCAGAAAACAGGTCAGAAGATTGTGGTTGTTCCGATTGGAATGATTAATGTTGTGCCCCAAGGGCCAATGATTTCTCCTGTGGTTGTAGACGATGGACAACAGAAGCTTAGTAAAATGAGTTACAATAATGCTGTTCAGCGTGTGGTTATCGATTTTCAACAAAATTGGCAGCATCCTAAACCTAAATTTATTGGTAGCCCAGACGAGCTTCAGTATGCCCTTCAAGAGGCGATGGAACATCAGAAGGAGCCGGCTATTTTAATTTCTGATCCAAAGAAACTACGTATTGTGACGTATGATTTTAAGAAGACGCCCAATCCATAGAAATTTAAATTCAATCTAATCAGGAGGATGCTATGAGTGAAGAGAAAAAAGAGGGATGTTGCAGTACAGGTAAAAGCAGTTGTTGTGGGATTAAGAAAATCATTATAGGTGTCGTCTTAGCGTTGCTTATTTTTGCCTGTGGATATATTTTTGGTTCAGGCCATTGTCCCTTTGCTGGTGAGCAAAAGACCTGTCCTATGATGAAGAAGTAATTATTAATTAAGCAGTTTGTCTGCCAGAAGGTAGAGAAAGAGGGGTCGTGTGTCTAAAGAAGTAATTTCATTTAATTATACGTTAACAGATAAAGATCAAAAGGTGATCGATGCATCCGGCGAAGGCCACCCTCTAATCTTTATAACTGAATCTGGTCAGATTATCCCTGGTTTGGAGAATGTCTTGATGCAGATGAAACCTGCTGAAAAAAAGACAGTGACGATTCCTTCTAAGGAAGCCTATGGTGCTTATAATCAAACCTTGGTTTATAAAGTATCCCGTAGTAAGTTGCCGACTCCTCAGATTAATATGGGGGATGTCTTTGAGGCGGGGAATGGCAAGGAAAGTTTTCCTGTGTCTGTGATTCATATTGAAGGAGATGACATTACCCTCGATGGGAATCATCCTCTAGCCGGTCAGGACTTAACCTTTGCTGTTGAGATTGTGGAACGGAGAATAGCCTCTGTTGATGAAGTCGCTCATGGACATGTCCACGGTACAGGTGGATGTCATCATTAAGAAATGATGCGTGTAGTGATGATGGTTACTTTTTACCCCGTTCATCAGCGTGAGACGCTGGTGGACGGTTTTTTTGTTTGTATGAGAGATATTACGGGACAATTTTGATGAAGAAACTTTCTTTAGTAGTTTTATTTGTGATCGGATGGTATCTGTTTATGGCCGTGCTTCATTATTTTAATCAAAGGCCTCTTTGGAATGATGAAGCCTGTGTCTATGCCAATATTACTAATGGCTCCTTAGATCGAATGTTTCATCAAGGGCTTTCTCATGATCAGGAGTTTCCCAGAGTTTATCTTTATGGTATTGGCCTCTTTTCCAGTGTTTTTAATGGGCATCTTTTGGCCTTACGTTTTTTTCCTTTTGTGATGATGGTGATGGCTTTTTTAATTTGGATATTCTTGGTCAAAAGACAAATGTCGTCGATGGTAGGGGTTTTGACATTTGTATTATGTTGGACGGCATCAGCCCCTTTGATCTATTATGCTGCTGAGTTAAAGCAATATTCGATGGATGTCTTAGTGGGGGCGATATTTTTATTGTTTTTGTATCATCAAAAGAGTATTCAGGAGAGATGGTCTCGTTGGATGTATGGGATGATGTTAGTAGTCCTTTCTATGTTAGGGGTATTATCCTATGCAGCGTTTTTCTTTATGCCTTTGCCTTTATATAATCTGTGGATGGATGCCAGACGAGAATCCTGTTGGCGTCCCTTGATGATTGTTTATTTGTTGTTCTGCATAGTTTGTTTATCGATGGTTTATTATTATGATTTCCGTCTAAGTAACGCCCACTTAATGATTGTTTACTGGAAGAACTATATTATTAGTTTTGACTCTCCGAGGGAGTTCTTCAGAAGTTTACAAGAGGGGATTAATAATTTAATCTGTCATTGGTTTGTTGATAAGCCCAAATGGATTCGAATGGTGGCAAGATTTTTCATTGGAATGGGGTTGCTACGATTATTGTTCATGGCATTTCCAACTTTTAAGAAAGACGGGTTTCGGTTTACAAGCATTGGCAGTGTTGCTGGTTGTGTTCTTTTAGAGTGTTTTGTTTTAAGTGCTTTTAAGAAGATTCCATTTGGGGTCCCTCGCATTTATTTATTTTTTGCTCCGATGCTTTTATTTTGTACAGTAGAGGCTATTTTATGGATCAAGAAGCTCAATCGCATGTTCTATGGGGTACTCCAATATTCGTTCTTAATTTTCTTAATATTTATTGCTTTAGGGATAGCTGGTGTGATTTTAAAGGGGGATTTGGGCGCTGAGCCTATTATTTGGTAAGGAAAAGTATCATTACAGACGAGGATAGGATGTGTTATAATTTAGAGCATTGTTACGGAAAGGCCTCTTATGCGTGTTGGAGTTATTGATATAGGTTCATCTTCAACCAAGCTTCTCATCGGGGAGCGTCATGGGGAGGATGTTAAGATTATTGAGTCGTTAAGAAATAACGTCCCTTTGGGGCGGCATGCTTTTCTTAAAAGTCGTATTCCGCAGACGATTATCAATCAAACCGCCTTAGTTTTACAGAAATACAAGGAAACCCTTAAAGAATATGATGTAAAAGAGGTCTCGGTTATTGCTACCACGGCGGTTCGTGAAGCCCGTAACCAAGATATTTTCTTAGATACAGTTTTACGTAAGACGGGTTTTAAGATTGATGTCTTAAACGTTGGCGATGTTGTTTATTACATTGATTATTATCTTTATCATAAATTACAGAAGACCTATCCGGTGGGAGAGAAGAATCTTTTGATCGCGGAATTGGGAGCGGGAAGTTTGGATATGTCGGTGATGGCCCGCGGGTTAACGCTGATGAATATCGGTTTTCCTATTGGGACCTTGCGCTTATCTCAGTTTATGGAGAATTTAGAGGGCTCCATGCAGGAGATTCATGAGGCTACTGAGGAGTATATCGAGAATGAGATTTTATTTCTTAAGAAGAATAACCCCGGATTAGTTATTGATGACATTATTCTTATTGATGAGAACTATTCTGTTTTTATTCAGAATATTTTGCCTAATAAGCGTCGTGATTCAGATTTTTTTAAGTTTAAATCTTCAGAGGCTCAAGAGTTCCTATCTCGACTTAGAGAAATGAATCCGGAAAATATTGCCCGTACCTATAATATTCCTGCAGATATATCGACGACGATTATAGGTTTTGCCATTATCCTTAATACACTTCTTAAACTTACTAAGAATGAGCATGTTTATATTCTGGAAGCCTCTTTATCAGAAGCCATTATGGCCAATCAGTTGTTTCGTTTAGAGGCAACAGAGAAGACGGACAAGTTAAGCCAATTAATTTCTGTGGCCCATTTCATGTGTCGTAAATACGGGATGGATTTAGAGCATCTTAAACATGTTGCTTTTATCACCGAGAAGCTTTTTGATGCGTTTAAGGATATTCTGGGATTAACCCAGCAGGATCGTCTGTATTTGATTTTGGCGGCCTATTTTCATGATTTAGGGATGTTTATCAATAATCGAGCTCATCATAAGCACAGTGAATATATCATTAGTTCTTCTAGTTTGTTTCGTTTAACAGAGGATGAGATTAATATCATTGCCTGTATTGCCCGTTATCACAGGCGTTCGGCCCCTTTGAAGACGCATTTGGTTTACAGCTCCCTGTCTTCTAATCAGCAAATTTTAGTTCAAAAGCTAAGCGCTTTGTTGCGTATTGCTAATGCCTTAGATCGCTCTCATAAGCAGAAGGCTAAACGTATGGAGATTAAGTTTAATGCGTCGGGAGATGCGACAATAGTTGTTTTTACGAACGATAATTTCTTATTGGAGAAGGAGAATTTCTTAGAGAAGAGAGAATTGTTTGAGGAAATTACAGGAAACAAATTAACCTTAACGGTAAAGAATCAGGATTAATATGGAATTAAAAGATAAATTTATTCATAGAGATTTAAGTTGGTTGGAATTTAACCGAAGAGTACTCGAGGAATCTGCGGATGGGCGCAATCCATTGCTGGAACGTCTAAAGTTTTTAAGTATTTTTGTCAGCAATCTAGATGAGTTTTATATGGTGCGTGTTGCCGGAGTGAAGAAGATTCTGGAGGCTGGTTATAATCGTAAAGATCAGTTCGGTTTTACACCTGGGGATATTTTTGGCGAGATTAAGCTTAAAGCCGATAGTCTTGTTAAAGATTTATATGATATTTATACGGGATCAATCAAAACGGATTTGGAGAAGAATAAGATCTTTCTAAAGACTTCTGAGGAGCTGAATGAGGGGCAGAAGAAATTTGTTAAACGTTATTTTGATACAACTCTGTATCCGATCATAACTCCCATGGCCGTCGATCAAGGGCATCCTTTTCCGATACTGCCATCAAAAACAATAGCTTTGGCTGTTTCTATCGTTCGTACAGATAAGAATCATTTAGCAATTATTCCTATACCTAAATCCGTTCCAAGACTTTTGAGGCTTCCCTCAGAAGGGGAGGAGTTTCATTTTATCCTTATTGACTATGTAATTAAGGATAATCTTAAGGAGTTCTTTAAAGGATATAAGATTCAGTCCTCCTCGGAGTTTCGCCTGTTGCGAGACAGCGAAATTGCTTTTGACGAAGAATTTGCCCCCAACTTGCTTAAGGCCATGGAGAAAGAGCTTAAGAAGCGGACCAGCGCAAAGACGGTCTATGTCCAGATGGGGCAGGGGGCTAATGAAGAGTTGGTTTCTACATTGTGTCAGGGGTTAAGTTTTGCCAAAGAAGAGATTGTTTTTCTACCTTCTGATTTAGATTTAGCTTTCTTTTTTGAAATGGCTAGTAGTATTGATAGTCCAGGAGTGAAATTCAACAGTTATGTTCCTTCAAAGACTCCTTATGAGAATATCTTTGATAAGATTAAAGAAGAAGATTTCATTATTCATATGCCCTACCAATCTTTCTTCCCAACAGAAGACTTAATTCAGACAGCAGCTAAGGATCCCGATGTTCTAGCTATTAAAATGACGCTGTATCGTACGAATGAAGATTCCAATATTATCAAGGCTTTGATGGAAGCGGCAAAGCGCCGTAAACAGGTGACGGTTGTTGTAGAAATCAAGGCACGTTTTGAAGAGGAAAAGAATATTCAATGGGCTCGTGAATTGGAACAGGCTGGTTGTCATGTGATTTATGGAATTGCGGGATTAAAGATTCATTCCAAAATGACCTTGATTGTCCGAAGAGAAGAGGGGCGTATTCGTCGATATGTTCATTTATCTACGGGGAATTACAATGAAAAGACGGCTCGTATTTACACTGATATTGGTTATTTTACAGCCAATGATGATTTTGCCCGTGACGTTGCTGACGTATTTAATGTTATTACAGGATACTCTCAACCTAGTCCATGGAAGAGGATTATTTCCTCTCCCTATGATTTACGTAAGTATTTCTTTGAGTTAATTGATCGAGAGATTGAAGAGCACGGCAAGCATAAGAATGGATCGATTGTTGCCAAATTTAATTCCCTGGAAGATGTTCAAATGATCGAGAAGCTTTATGTTGCCTCCCAAGCAGGAGTTAAGATTAAGCTTATTGTTAGGGGGATTTGTTGTTTAGTTCCTGGCGTTGAGGGTTTAAGCGAAAATATTGAGGTCAGAAGTATTGTAGGTCAGTTCCTGGAACATTCCCGTATTTTTCAATTCAATAATAATGGATCTCCGAGGATATTCCTTTCTTCAGCGGATTGGATGACCCGTAATTTTGATCGTAGGGTTGAGCTTCTCTTTGAGATCACCAAGCCTGAAATAAAAACGCATTTACAATTTGTTCTAGATAGTTATTTGAAGGATACTCTTAAGACGAGGGTTTTGAAAAGTGACCAGACATATGCGCGTTTGTTGAATCAAAAGGCGGCTTTTGCAACACAGGAATATTTTATTAACCATTATACTCGATAATTATTATGAACGACTATTACATTGGGATTGATATTGGCGGTACCAAGATCGCTGGAGCTATTGTAACATCTAGAGGAAAGATCCTTACTCGTGCCAAAATGGCTTCTCCTGTTAGAGCTACCCCGAAATCTATTTTAGTGTGTTTAGTGGATTTAATAGCAGAACTGCAGGATGCTTTGGGTATTAAAACTTCACAAATTAAAGGGATTGGTCTTGGTATTCCTGGGATTGTGGATACTGATAATCACCATATATTGGCAGCCCCGAACATTAATCTTTCAGGGTTTCCTTTAAGTGCTCATTTAAAAAAGAAATATAGAATGAAGATTGTCATGACCAATGATGTCAATGCTGGTTTATTAGGTGAGGCATGGTTGGGAGCGGCGCGTGGATTAAGTCATGTGGTGGCGATTGCTCCTGGCACGGGTGTGGGGGGAGCTGTTTTGATTAACGGTAAATTGCTTTTAGGGCTTCAGGGAGCCGCAACAGAGTTGGGTCATATGATTATGCAGGTCTCTGGACCATTGTGTCATTGCGGTAATCACGGTTGTTTGGAGGCTTTAACCAGCCGTTGGGCTATTGAGAGAGATATTCGCGCGCTCATTAAGAGTGGGGAAAAAAGTATTGTTAAAGAATTGAATAACGGCAGTTTAACCACTATTAAAAGTAGGGTATTAAAAGAAGCTTTACAAAAGAACGATTTGGTTGTTAAAACTGTTTTAAAACAAACTGCGACTATTTTGGGGCAGGCTTCCATATCGATCAATCACACCTTTAATCCTCAGGCGATTGTTTTTGGCGGTGGTGTTATTAAGGCTTGTGGATTCTTTATGCTGCCTATTATTGAAAAGGCTGTTAAAGCGGATCCGTTTTTCAAAGGGTTTAATACCTGTCGTATTATTCAGTCTGCCTTGGGGGATGACGCTGTTATTTTGGGTGCTGTAGCACTTGTCAAAACAAGCGCTCTTTAATTCAGAAATTCTCATTCATCGTTAATTCTTCTGTTAATTGTATTGAAGCTCCTTCGTAACAACTATATAATAAACGCCTATGAATCAAGCCCTTAAGCAAGACGCTCAAGTTATTCCTGCCCCTTTCTTTACCGAGCACGATTCCTATCTATTTAAAGAAGGAAATCACTTTAAACTTTACGAGAAATTAGGTGCACATTCCCTTGTTGTTGATGGAATTGTTGGAGTTCATTTCGCTGTTTGGGCGCCCAACGCCAAGAAGGTGTCTGTTATTGGTAGTTTCAATCATTGGCACCGTGACGAGCATCCTTTAAGTTCCCGGTGGGATTCTTCCGGCATTTGGGAAGGGTTTATTCCTGGTGTTGTTAAAGGAGATTTATATAAATTCTTTATCGTTTCCAACCATGGGTCTTATCAAGTAGAGAAACAGGACCCTTTTGCCTGTTATAATGAAATTGCTCCTCGGACAGCTTCTGTTGTCTGGGATTTGGAGTATCCATGGGAAGATAAGAGCTGGATGCAGGAACGTTATAAGAAGAACGATTTAAATGCTCCGATGTCTATTTACGAAATGCATTTGGGTTCTTGGAAAAGGGTAATCGAAGATAATAATCGTTCGATGACCTATCAGGAACTCGCTGTACACCTACCTAAGTATTTAAAAGATATGAATTTTACTCATGTGGAGTTTTTACCTGTGATGGAGCATCCCTTTTACGGCTCCTGGGGGTATCAGGTTTTAGGATATTTCTCGACGACGAGTCGTTATGGAACTCCACAGGATTTTATGCATTTGGTAGATTGCTTGCATCAGAATGGTATCGGTGTCATTTTAGATTGGGTGCCTTCACATTTTCCGACAGATGGGCATGGTTTATCCTATTTTGATGGTACTTATTTATTTGAACACGCAGATCCTAAAACAGGGTTTCATCCAGATTGGAAGAGTGCCATTTTTAATTATGGCCGTAATGAAGTCAGAGAATTTCTCATTTCTTCGGCCATGTTTTGGATGGAGAAGTTTCATATTGATGCTCTTCGCGTCGATGCTGTTGCTTCCATGTTGTATTTGGATTATTCTCGTAAACAATTTGAGTGGATTCCTAATAAATACGGCGGACGTGAGAACTTAGAGGCTATTTCTTTTCTACGTCAGCTTAATGAAGTTATTTATGCGAATTTTCCAGATACTCAGATGATTGCCGAAGAATCAACCGCATGGGGAGGGGTTTCACGCCCTACCAATGTCGGTGGCCTTGGTTTTGGGATGAAATGGAATATGGGTTGGATGCACGATACGCTTGTATACATGACGAAGGATCCCGTTTATCGTAAATATCATCACAATGAGTTAACCTTTTCTTTTTATTATGCCTTTACAGAGAATTTCTTACTATCCTTATCTCATGATGAAGTTGCTCACGGTAAGGGGTCTTTAGCAGCTAAGATGCCTGGGGATGATTGGCAGAAATTGGCTAACTTGAGACTGTTGTTAGGGTATATGTATGCGCATCCGGGGAAGAAGCTGATTTTTATGGGTTCTGAATTTGCTCAGTGGACGGAGTGGGACCATGAGAACAGTATTGATTGGCATCTTTTGCAGTACGGTCCTCATCAGGGTGTTCACCAATGGATGAAGGATTTGAATTATCTTTATAAAACAGAACCCGCTTTATATGAGAGGGATTTTTCTCCGGAAGGGTTTGAATGGATTGATTTAAGTGATTATAAACAAGGAGTCATTAGTTTCATTCGAAAGTCAGCGAATAATAAATCTCAAGTTGTGGTTGTTTGTAATTTTACTCCTATGACATGGAACAACTATTCTATTGGAGTTCCAGAGGGTGGATTTTGGAAAGAAATTTTAAACAGTGATGCCTCATGTTATGGCGGAAGTTTTCAGGGTAATTCCGGTGGGCAGAAGGCCTCGACGAAGTCATTTCATGGTCGCCCTTTTTCATTGTCATTGACAATTCCACCGTTAGGAATATTATTTCTTCAACCGGAGGTTGAGCCTTTTTTGACGGTAAAAAGGGAAGGCAAATCACAAGGAGAGGATTATGAAAGAGAAAATAATTGAAGTAGCAGGAAAAACATGGAGATTTTTGGGTCAAAATGGGGAGTACGGTGTTTCTAAGCTGGCCCAAGACCTGAAAGAAAATGAACAGGTTGTTTTTCAGGCTTTGGGTTGGCTAGCCCGTGAGGATAAGATTAATTATTCCATCAAGAATCGCCGCACCTTCGTATCATTAGTAGATACGGAAATACAGTCTTTTAATAGTTTAATGTATAACATGAATAATGACATTCAAGGTGCCATACCTAGTACACCTGCTAAGACTCAAAAAAGAGTGAAAAGATAGTTCTTCAGGATAGATTAATTTATGAATCGTTATATTTGTATTCATGGTCATTTTTATCAGCCTCCTAGAGAAAATCCGTGGCTTGATGAAGTTGAGCTTCAGGAGTCTGCTCATCCTTATCACAATTGGAATGAACGAGTTAATACGGAGTGTTACGCACGTAATGCATTTTCTCGTATTTTAGATGGTAGTCAGAAGATTGTTGATATTGTTAACAATTATTCCAAGATTAGCTTCAATTATGGCCCTACGTTACTTTCCTGGTTAGAACAAAAATCTCCTGAAGCTTATGAAGCTATTTTAGAAGCAGATCATTTGAGTCAAAAGAATTTCTCCGGTCACGGCAGCGCCATAGCGCAAGTCTTTAGCCATATGATTATGCCTTTGGCGAATACACGTGATAAGCGTACGCAGGTTCTTTGGGGGATTAAAGATTTTGAATATCGTTTTAGACGTAAACCCGAGGGCATGTGGCTAGCTGAGACGGCCGTTGATTTAGAAACGCTGGATATCCTGGCGGAATACGGTATTAAGTTTACTATTTTGGCACCGAATCAAGCTAAGGAGGTTAGACCTCTTGATCAAAACGGCATGTGGCAGAATGTGCAGGGGCAAAAGGTTGATTCTAAGATTGCTTATCTGTGCCGTCTGCCATCAGGTCGTACGATTAATATTTTCTTTTATGATGGAATTCTATCCCAAGGGGTGGCTTTTGAAGGTTTTTTAAATAATGGGGAGAATTTTGCAAATAAGCTGACGAATGCTTTTAAGCAGGATGTTTCACAGGCTCAATTGGTGAATATTGCGACGGATGGAGAAAGCTATGGGCATCATCATAAGTTTGGTGACATGGCCTTAGCGTATTGCTTGCAATATATTCAAACACATAAGTCTGGTCGGTTAACAATTTATGGTGAGTTTTTAGAGAAACATCCTTCTTGTTATGAAGTTAATATTGTTGAGAATTCTTCCTGGAGCTGTGCTCATGGTGTTGAACGCTGGCGTTCTAATTGCGGGTGTTCGACCGGTGGACAATTAGGATGGAATCAAAATTGGCGTCAGCCTCTTCGTAACGCATTAGATGGCCTTCGGGATCAATTGATTAAACTTTATCAGCAACATATTGATTTCTATGGTGTAGATGCATGGATTTTACGTGATCAATATATCGATTTAATTTTAGACCGTAGTGAAGATAATGTGCGCAGGTTTATTAAGAAACATATTCCCAAGGTTTTGAATGAAGAGGAGCGTATTCGGTTATTGAAACTTTTAGAGATGCAGTACAATGCCCTTTTGATGTATACATCTTGCGGATGGTTTTTTTCGGATATTTCAGGGATTGAGACGATCCAGATTCTTAAATACGCCGCCCGATCCATTCAATTGGCCAATGAGGTAACAGGTGTTGATTTGGAGGGAGGATTTGTGAAGTTGTTAGAGCAGGCTTTCAGCAATGCGTCTGAATACAAGGATGGGGCACATATCTATAAAACAATGGTCAAGCCATCGGTTGTAGATTTGCTTAGAGTTGGTGCTCATTATGCGGTAAGTTCTTTGTTTGAGAAGTATCCTTCAAAGTTACAGATGTATTGCTATACGATTAAGAGTGAACATTATGAGATTAAAGAAGCGGGGCGGTTACGTCTGGCTTTGGGATATGGATGGGTGTTCTCGAATATTACTGGTGAGAAAGCTCATATTTGTTTTACTGTTTTACATTTAGGAGACCATAATTTTATTGGTGGGGTGGATTATTTAAAGGGGGATACTTTTGAGAAAATGTATAACCCTCTCATTGAAGCTTTTTCAGAGAGTAATGTGCCTGATATGATTGTTTTGATCAATCAGTATTTTGGTGCTCGCAATTACTCTCTTTGGGATTTGTTCAAGCAGGAGCAAGAAAAAGTTCTGAATCACGTTTTGCACTCTACTATTGAAGATATGGAACATTCTTTTAGACAGATTTACTCCTATCACTATCCTTTGATGCAGATTAAGAATGACAGTCGTTTACCATTACCGAGAATGTTAACAACTGTTGTTGAATTTGTTTTGAATCGGGATTTAGTAGCTTTTATTGAAAGTGATGATTTGCCCGTCGAAAAAATGAGAACCTTGGTTCAAGAGATGAAGCGTTGGGCTTTTAAAAGGGATCAGGCTAATTTTGGTTTCTTGGCGAGTAAGCGATTAAGTCATCTGATGCAAAAGTTGGAAGATCATCCTGAGGATATTGTATTGATGGAAAGAATTGCGCTAACCTTGGAATTGCTAGAACAACTAAATTTAGATTTAGATTTATGGTTGACCCAGAATGTTTATTTCTCCATGGTTCGTAAGATTTATCCGGATATTCTAAGTCAAAAAGATAAGGATGAGTTAGCCTCAAGGTGGGTTTTTTGGTTCGAACGATTGGGTGATATACTTCAGGTTAAATATAAGGGTTCTTTAGTGGATGGAGCTATGTTGGTATGAGATTAAGATCCAGTGGCGTATTGCTTCATATTAGTTCTTTACCCTCCGTTTATGGTATTGGCGATTTAGGTCCTCATGCTTATGCCTTTGTTGATTTTCTTAAAAGTGCAGGTCAGACTTATTGGCAGATTCTACCGATTAATCCTACCGATGGCATTAATGGGCATTCTCCTTATAGTTGTTTTTCTGCTTTTGCTGGGAACCCTTTATTTATAAGTCCTGACTTATTAGTCATGGATGGGCTAATTAAACCTTCTCATGTTAAACGAGTTGCAGAAACAGAGCAAGATCAAGTGGATTTTGTTAAGGTTTCTGCTTTTAAACAGAAGGTGTTTGAACGAGCTTTTAAAAGATTTTCTGACAAATCTTATAATGGTGCTTATGAATTGTTTGTGGCGGAACAAAGAAATTGGCTGAATGATTTTGCGACTTTTCTAGTGGCTAAGGAGGTTTTTGCAGGAGAGTGTTGGGATCAATGGCCTGCCGCGTTTAAGAACCGCCAGCCTAAAGCCTTGGCGGATTTTAACAAGAAACATGCTAAGAAAATTGAAGAGGTCAAATTTATTCAGTTTTTGTTTTTCTATCAATGGCATAAGTTAAAGACCTATGCCAATGAAAGAGGTATTTCTATTGTGGGAGATATTCCTATTTATGTAAATTTTGACAGCGCTGATGTTTGGTGCAATCGTCAGTATTTTAAATTAGATAAAGATGGTCGATTGAAGTTTGTTAGCGGATGTCCTCCAGATTATTTTTCGAAAACCGGTCAGCGTTGGGGAAATCCTGTTTATGATTGGGCCAAATTAAAGAAGGCCAAGTATATTTGGTGGGTGAATCGTATTAAAAATAACTTGTCTTTATTTGATTGTTTACGTATTGATCATTTTCGTGGATTTTCGTCTTTTTGGCAGATTCCTTCCCATGAAAAATTAGCTGTCTTTGGTCAGTGGGTTAAGGGGCCAGGAGATGATTTTTTTAAAGCCTTGCAAAAACAATTTAAAACCCTGCCTTTGATTGCCGAGGATCTGGGAGAAGCAAGCAGTGATGTTGTTAAATTAATGAACCAATTTCGTTTTCCAGGGATGAGGGTTATGTTGTTTGGTTTTAATGGAGACCCTAAGAAAAATCCTCATGTGCCTAAAAATTATCCGGCGAATTGTGTGGCGTACACAGGGACCCATGATAATAATACGGTTCAAGGTTGGTATTATCAGGAGTCTAAGGAGCACGAGAGGGCTAATATTAAAGCTGTACTTGATTTGAAGCCTAATCCTCGTCAATTGCATTGGCAGATGATTGAGGTTTTGATGAAATCAAAAGCGAATATGGTTATCGTTCCATTGGTAGATATATTAGGTTTGGGAGCAGATGCTCGTATGAATACTCCCGCAACTAAGGTTAATAATTGGAAATGGCGATTTGAAGGCAAAGCTCTGAAATCTTCATTAGCTGCTAAATTATTTAAGGTGACTCGTCTTTCAAAAAGAATCTAAAATAGGTGAACAAACGATGTCTCTATCTAAGAAAAATCTAACAGTACTCATCATTATTTCAGTCGTTGCGGTGGTTTTGATTGTTAAATGGATTCAGTTTAATTCTGCGGTTGTCATTGATCCTGTTGCAGCCCGTACGAAAGGTCCTCAGACGGCCAAGATTAATATTGTTGAGTTTATTGATTTTGAATGTCCGGCCTGTGCCTACGGAGCAGGAAAGCTTAAAGAATATATAGAGGCCCATCCTGGCGATATTCGTTTAGAAGTTAAATATTATCCTTTAATGAATATTCATCATCATGCATTGCAGGTTGCTTCCTATGTCGAGTGCTCTGCTCGCCAGGGGAAGTTTTGGCCATTTTTTGATCCTCTTATGGCTCAACAGGCTCAGTGGAGCCCATTGGTTAATGCGGAAGGAATTTTTGATCAGTTAGCTAAAGGGGCAGGAATGGATATGGGCAAATTAAAGACATGTCTTTCTTTGGAAGATGTTTCTAAAACTATTATGAGTGAGAAGAATATGGGGCGTTCTTTAAGCGTTCAATCAACACCAACTTATTTTATTAATAAGAAAATGGTGGTGGGTGGTAAGTCTCTGGTAGATGAGTTAGAGGCTTATTTTGTTAAATCTAAATAATATGGTTGTATTCCTTCGTATTATTATCGGTATTGTCCTTCTTGCCTCAGGCTTTGAGAAACTTCTTAGTCCTTATCAGAATTTCTTATATGTCCTTCAAGCTTATGAATTCTTTCCTACTTGGTTAGAAAAGATAGTCGCTATTTCTGTTCCTTGGGTAGAACTTATGGTAGGGCTCTTTATGCTTCTAGGTTTATGGACACAATGGGCTTTAAAAGGGGCATTGTTATTGTTTGCTGGATTTATTTTTATTGTAGGACAGGCTCTCCTTAGACATTTGCCGATGGATCAGTGTGGCTGTTTTGGTGAGTCTATTCACATTTTGCCGCAGCATATTATTCTCTTCGATAGTTTTACCCTGTTATCCATCATCTGGCTTATCAGTCAACCGATCAAGGTTAAGGCATTTAGTTTAGACCGATATTTTCAATAAAAACTGTTTTAAGAATTCTTCTTAGGACCTTTTAGTCGAGGCCACTAATGGATAGTTGTTGTGTTATAATGACCGCCTTATGATTGCTCAACGTGATATATCTAAGATTATCTGGATTCACACCATCTTCATCATGGCCTTAGGATTGGCCGCCTTGTATAGTGCTTCCTATAACAATACTAGGGTTGGGCAAGAGGTGTTTTATGACCAGTTCTTTTTTGCTCTTTTTGGTTTATTTGTGATGTTTGTTTTAAGTTTTATTGATTATCGCAAGTTTTTTG
The DNA here is from genome assembly GCA_015233165.1 of Candidatus Omnitrophota bacterium. Classification (GTDB taxonomy): domain Bacteria; phylum Omnitrophota; class Gorgyraeia; order Zapsychrales; family Fredricksoniimonadaceae; genus JACQCF01. The sequence continues at coordinate 21,935 of JADFYF010000003.1, read as the reverse complement.
ATTTCGCGTATTTTATATATGGTTTTAGTGTTTTATTTTTAGTCTTAGTCTTTTTTTTAGGCCATCATGCCTTAGGTGCAACGCGATGGTTTTCTATTTTGGGTTTTAGATTTCAGCCTTCAGAACTCAGCAAGTTAGCTGTTATTTTGTTTTTAGGTCGTTATCTTAGTCAGCAACATCCTAAACTGGCCTTTGATTTCGGGAGTTCATTAATGGGATTATGGGATGATCTTCTTTTGCCCTTGGGAGGTGTAGGAATTTCTGCTCTTTTGATTTTTAAACAACCGGATTTAGGGACGGCAATTTTGGTTTTCGGAATTTTTATCATCATGGTTTATGCTAGTGGGGTTTCACATAGAATTTTCTTAATTTTTATGGGTATTCTTTTGGCTTTAATGCCTTTAGGCTGGCATTTTTTAAAACCTTATCAGAGAGATAGGCTTACAGTTTTCTTAAATCCTAATCATGATCCCACAGGAGCAGGGTATACAATTACGCAGTCTAAAATTGCTGTCGGTTCAGGACAGTTGTTAGGCAAAGGGTGGCTGGCTGGGACACAGAATCAGCTTAATTTTCTAACAGAAAGACATACGGATTTTATCTTTTCAGTGATTGGGGAAGAATGGGGTCTTTTGGGTTCCCTATTTTTGTTGTATTGTTACGTGGCTATCATTTATTGTGGCTTTATGATTGCTTATCACAACAAGGATCGTTTTGGTCAATTGGTGACGATCGGGATTATTTCTATCTTAGCCATGCAGGTGATTATTAATATCGGAATGAATATTGGTTTATGTCCTGTCGTTGGGGTTCCTCTTCCCTTAATTAGTTATGGACGCACTTCTTTTTTGATTTTTGCAATTATGCTTGGGTTTCTTTTAAACCTAGGTAGAAGAAGGACTGTTTTTTAGAAGATACTCGTGAAAATTGATTTCATTTTTATCGAAAACAGATGTTTTTGTGTTAAAATTCTAAGGCTATGAAAAACTTTCGTAAGGTTGTTAATAAGCAATTAGGGGAAATTTTGATTGAAAGGGGTTTGATTACCCATGGTCAATTGGAGGAGGCTCTCAAGGTCCAGAAGGAAAAGAATATTCTTTTTGGAGAAGCCTTAGTTGAGCTTAGATATGCCACTGAAGAGATTATCGTGCAGGCGCTTACCTCTCAGTATGGGTTTCCTTTTTTACCGTTAGGTAACTATGAAATTGCCCCTGAAGTTTTAACAACTGTTCCTGTAGAGCTTTGCAAAAGACATTGCTTAGTTCCTATTGATAAGATTGGTAAGAGTTTGACCCTAGCCATGGCTAACCCTTTGAACACGAAGGCCTTGGAAGATGTCGAGTCGGCAACGGCGTGTATGGTGCAAGCGTTTGTCAGTACAGCTACGGATATTAAAGCAGCAATTAAGCGTTATTATGAAGCTGTCTAATGCCTCTTTCACGAAGAATCCATGGTCCCTTTAAACAAATGTCTCAAAGAAATTCTGCTGCGTGACAATCTTGTATCTGCCTCTGACATCGATCGAGCCTTAAATGAGCAAAAGTCTTTTGGGGGAGAGTTAAGCAACGTTCTTCTTAAGCTTAAACTCATTTCTGAAGATGTTTTATCTGTAGCCCTCAGTGAAGCTCTTAAAATTCCTATCATTAATTTATCTTTGTTCAAAATCGATCCAGAATTAGTTAAGTTGGTTCCAAAATCTGTCGCTTTGTCCTATCAATTAATTCCTTTATCAAAAATCGGAGATCAATTAACGATCGCCATTGTTGATCCTATGAATGTTGTTGCTATCGATAATGTTCGGGCGGTCAGCGGTCTGTCGATTAATGTTGTGATGGCTAGGACTAAGGATATTAAACTCACCATCGATAAGTTTTACTCCGCAGGAGAAGATGCTAAGGATAATTTAGAAGAAATCCTTAAGGATATTAAGGAGTCTGAGGATTTGGAGTTAGTTAAAGAGGGGGCAGGTCCGTCGGATAAAAGGGAGGTTGAAAGTCTTTTTCATGAGGCTCCTATCATTACTTTAACTAATACAATTATTCAGCAGGCTATTATTGCAAAGGCAAGTGACATATTTATTGAACCTATGCAGAACTCATTGCGCATCCGTTATCGGATCGATGGTTTTCTTCGAGAAGCCGATCATTTGGCAAAAGCGTTACATTTTTCAATCATTTCTCGTATTAAGGTTATTTCTAATTTGGATATTGCTGAGCATCGCCTGCCTCAGGATGGTCGTTTTCGTAGTATTGACTCCCATGGAAAGGAAGTCGATTTTCGCGTGAATGTTTTGCCGACAGCCTTGGGGGAGAAGATTGTTCTTCGCGTCTTAGATAAGAATTTGGATATGCTAGACGTTGATAAGCTGGGTTTTGAAGCAGACTCATTGATTCGTTTAAAAGAATGTTGTCATAGGCCGCATGGGTTGATTTTAGCCTGTGGACCAACTGGCAGCGGTAAGACAACAACCTTGTACTCTATTTTGAAGCACATTGATAGTCCGGGGAAAAATATTATTACTGTTGAGGATCCTGTTGAATTTCAGATGAAGGGTTTGAATCAGGTGAATATCCGTACGGAAGTGGGCTTGACCTTTCCGGCAGCTCTGCGATCTATTCTGCGGCAAGATCCTGATGTGATTCTCATCGGAGAAATTCGTGATTCCGATACCTTGGATATTGCTGTTAAAGCGGCTTTAACCGGACATTTGGTATTATCCTCCTTGCATACGACAACAGCAGCAGGCTCTATTACCCGTATGATTAATATGGGGATAGAACCATTCCTGATTTGTTCTTCAGTGATCGGGATTGTTGCTCAGCGATTAGTTAGACGTATCTGTTCTCATTGTCGTGAAGCGTATACTCTTCCAAAAGAAGCGATTGAAGAATTTCATGTGGATCAGCTGATGCCAGGGCATTGTATGACATTTTATAGGCCTAAGGGATGTGAGAAGTGTTTTAAGAGTGGGTATAAAGGTAGGGTGGGGATAACAGAAACGTTGTCTTTAACGGCAAAAATTAAAGAGTTAATTCTGTCTAGGGCTTCAGAAATGGAAATTAAGGCCTGTGCTCGTGAACAGGGAATGAAGACGATGAGAGAAGATGCTGTGTTTAAAGCTTGTCGAGGGTTAACCAGCTTAGAAGAGGTTGTTCGTTTAACAGCAACGGATTAATATGGAATCAACCCGAGATAAAATTTTAAAAGCGCTTCGTAAATTGCCTAGTATCAATCCTTCGGATTTTGATGCCCTAGTTTATGCCAGTATGGATAAGAATATGGGGCTAACTAGAGCAATCATCAAGCAGGGAATTATTTCGGAACAGGACTTGCTGATATTGTTGGTCAAGGAACTACGTATTCCATCCATTGATCTAAATAAGTATCGTTTAGATCCTAATCTTCGAGATATTGTTCCTGAGAAATTTGCCCGCCAATATGGAATTGTTCCTTTGTCTAGTTTTGCCGAGACCTTGACGGTAGCTGTTTCTGATCCTTTGAATGTTTATATTTTAGATGACCTGCGAAGCTTAACAGGAAAGACGATAGAGATGGTGTTGGCGTCGTATTCTCAGATTTTAAATATTCAGAATCAATATTATGCTTCGGTTGCCCAAACGATTGCTCAGGTCACGGAAAATATGCCTGATGTGGAATTATCCATTATTGATGAGCAGTTCCAACAGATGAATATCGATTCGGACTCAGGAGATCATGCGCCAATTATTAGAATGGTGAATCTGATTATTAAAGAAGCTATTCGTCAAAGAGCGTCGGATATTCATATGGAACCTTCGGCGGAGGGGATGAGGGTGCGGTATAGAATCGACGGTATTTTACAGGATATCCTTACTGTACCTGTGGAAAGTCAAAACTCTGTCATTGTTCGTATTAAAATCATGGCTCGTGTGGATATTACATCTTTCCAGATGCCTCAGGATGGGCGTTTTAAAATGCGTATGCCTACAGGAGAAATTGATTTTCGTTTATCTTTGTTGCCTACAACCTTTGCTCAAAAGGTGGTTATGCGTATTTTGGATAAAAGCAATCTGTCTGTTGGGTTAAATAAATTGGGTTTTTCTAAACGGTCAATGACAATATTGGAAGAAACGGTTCATAAGCCTTTTGGAATGGTGCTGGTGACGGGTCCAACAGGAAGTGGTAAGTCTACGACGCTGTATTCTATTATTAATAAACTGAACACTTCAGAGCGTAATATCATCACGATTGAAGATCCCGTTGAATACTTGATTGATGGATTGACTCAGATTGAGGTGAAGCAGGATATTGGTTTTAATTTTGCTATGGGGTTAAAATCGGTGTTGCGTCAGTCTCCAGATATTGTCATGGTGGGTGAAATTCGAGACAATGAAACGGCCGATATTGCCATTAAGGCGTCTTTAACAGGACAGCTGGTGTTGTCTACTTTGCATACTAATGATGCTGCAGGAGCCTTGACTCGTTTGGTGGATATGGGGCTGGAACCTTTCTTAGTGGCATCTAGTTTGCTTTTAGTTTGTGCTCAGAGACTTTGTCGTCGTATTTGTCCTTATTGTAAGGCTCCTGTCATTGTGCCCGAAAAAGCTTTGGAGAAGATTAAGTATAAAATTAAGCCGGATACTATTTTCTACGAAGGTAAAGGGTGTAATCGTTGTCGGAATACAGGCTATTTAGGGCGTATGGGAATTACTGAGATTCTTGTGATTGATGATCACGTCAGGGAGCTGTTGCTTCGGGGAGCTTCCTCTGCGGAGATTGCACGTTATGCTCAGGAAAAACAAGGGATGAAATTGCTTTTCGATGATTGTCTTGATAAGATGTGTCAGGGAGAGACGACACTCACGGAAGTCTACCGTATTTCTTCGTCTGACGACGAATAGAACAGGGGAGTCAGTATGGAAAAGATTTTAATCGGTGAGATCTTAATTAAACGTAAGCTCATTACTCAGGAACAATTAGATCAAGCTTTGGAAGTTCAGAAGAAAGAGGGTGGACTTGTTGGTGAAATCCTCGTTAAACTTGGCTATATTGAAGAAAGAGATATTGTCGTAGCTTTAGTCGTACAGTGTGAATTACCCTACATCGCTATTAACAAATATTTGATAGATCCTAAGGTTCTGGAGCTTATTCCAAAGGAGTTGGCTCAAAAGGAGAAGATTATTCCTCTAGATCGTATTGGACGTGTTTTAAGTCTTGTTATGGTTAACCCTTTGTCGGAACAAAAGAAATCTGAACTGGAAGCTTTAACGAAGTGCCGTATCGCTACATTTATATCCACCAAATCTGAAATTGAAGAAGCGATCGCTCATCATTATTGATTTCAAATTATGCCAATTTATAAATATATAGCTCGTGATCAGGAAGGACAAAGCATTAAAGGCAAGATGTCTGCTGATAATGAATCTATGATTGTTGCGGAGTTACGTAAACGCAACTTAATTATTGTCACTATTGAAGAAGAGAAGCATTCGGCTACAAAGTCAGATCAGCCCAAGGCTCACAAGGGGAAGAAAATAAAGGCCGAAGATATTGTTGTTTTTACTCGTCAATTTGCCACCATGGTGGACGCAGGGATACCTATTTTACAGTGCTTAGATGCTTTAGCAGAGCAGGTTGCTAATGAGAATTTGAAACAAACGGTTACAGAAATTTGTCAGAGCATTCAATTGGGAAGTAGTCTTTCATCAGCTTTTGCTAAGCATCCTAAGGTTTTTGATCAACTTTACATTAATATGTTACGGGTGGGGGAGTCAGGGGGTATTTTAAATACTATTTTGGAGCGAGTGGCTTTATATTTGGAAAAATCTGAGAAGCTCAAACAAAAGGTGCAGTCGGCTATGATTTATCCGGCTGTTGTTGTCAGTATGGCCTTGATCATTACCATGGGGCTTATTATCAAAGTTGTTCCTACCTTTGCGACCATTTATGACTCCTTAGGATCGAAGCTACCAGCGATGACTCAAATGTTGATTGATTTTAGTAATGTATTGCAGCATCAGTTCTTTTTACTTGTTGTTGTCATTATTTCCTTGGTGGTTGGTGGCATTAAATATCGGGCTACAGATCAGGGGAAGCTACAGATGGACACTTGGGCTTTGAAATTGCCCATATTCGGAGATTTAATTTGTAAGGTGTCTGTCAGTCGCTTTTGCCGGACATTTTCGACACTTTCTTCTAGCGGGGTATCTATTCTTGAAACGCTAGATATCGTCGGGAAGACTTGCGGGAATCGTGTTATTGAACTATTGGTTGACGATATCAAGCTGAGTGTTAAAGAGGGCGAAAGCATTACAGTTCCTTTGTCTAAAAGTAAGGTTTTCCCTCCGATGGTGACCCGTATGATTGCGATTGGAGAGAAGTCGGGACAGTTAGAGAAAATGATGGCTAAGGTTGCTGAATTTTATGATGATCAGGTGGATGCTGCTGTTGAGGGATTAACTAAACTGATTGAGCCTTTGATTATTGCTGTGTTAGGTATTGTGGTTGGTTTTATAGTGGTGGCTTTATTCTTGCCTATTTTAAATTTAACATCAGCTTTGCATTAATCCCAATAAGGATCCCTGGTATTGGAGGGAAGGAGATTTATGAAAATTTTAATTAAATTTATTTTTATCGTAGTTATTTTAAGTCCGTCTTTTTCTTATGCTTTGGAAAAAACTACCCAGGAGTATATTTCTACTGGACTAACCCAAAGCCTTAGTGAACTTAATAATACCGCTGTGGAGATGTCAGCTTCCAATGATTCTATGGCAATAAAGAATAGTCAGATTAAGGGTCAGTTAAAGGTTTTGCAGATGACCTTACAGAAAGTAAACAAAGACAGCGAGGAGTTGAATAGTGTTAAATTAAGAATGGAGCAACCTAATATTGCTAAAGCAAAACATATCGAACAGTTGGAGAAAAATATAGCTGATTCTGATAGCAAGATTAAAGAACTTCAGGATCAGATTAAAACTGAAGGGGATAGTTTGACAGCAAAGCAAAAAGAACAGGAGAAGGTAGAGGCTCAGATAGAGCGTATTCTTGTTCCAGGGAAACCGGTGACTTTAGATGGGGATTCTCCGGAATTATTGGATATTGTTCAACAAAAAAAGAAGGAAAAGTTGGCTGCCTTGAAAATGATCTCCGAAAGTCAGGAACGGCAAGTTCTTTTACAAGAGCAGATTCAGGATTTTCAAAATAAATTACCCCCAATCATATCTGGAAATAAAGAAAACCTTACCCGTAAGCAAGTTTTGGAAAAACAAATTAACCAGTTACAGGACGAAATTGTTCAATTAGGCACTCCTACAAACACAAAAGCTCTTTCAATCGATGGGGCTGAGCAAGATATGGATCAGTTGGAGTCAAGTATACGTAATTTGGAAAAAAATAGAAATGAGTTAAAGGTTTTAGTGGTTCAACTGCAGAAAAAAGCAAAAAAAGCACGTTTAACGCAGTCCGATGTTGAAGAGACGTCTAGGCTGCAGTCAGGATTGGAGAGACTTAAATCTCAAACAAAGAGCCTTAAGTTTGATTTACAGGAGTTACAGCAGGAAATGGTAAGGCTGGATAAGCGCAAGGTGGAATTGGAGGATTTACTTAGAAAATAGATAAGTTATTGATATTAATAGTTTTATATTAAATACTTGAACTATTTTGCTTCAAAATTTGACATGGGCCTTTTGGCATGCTATCTTAGAGGTAGTTGTTGTAGTTTAAGATTGAACAGGTCAACGAAAGAAAGGGTTTAAGAGAAAGAGTAGGGATAATGAGCTAAAGTTGAGAATAATAAACGTCTTCATACATAAGTAATACTCATCCGCTCAAAACCCTCTGTTAATACTCAAAAATCCTTTTAAGGGAGATAAAATGAAGTATCTTCATTTTAAACGAGGGTTTACTCTAGTTGAAATTATGATCGTGGTTGCTATTATTGCCTTGCTAGCCGCGATTGCTATCCCCAATTTAGTACATGCCAAGATGTCTTCCAATGATGCTTTAGCAAAGGCTACCTTACGGGCTATATCAACCGCCAGTGAATCTTTTGCATCTGCTAATAATAGTACTTATCCTAATAATGAAACTTCGTTAACTGGGGCAAGCCCTGCTTTTTTAAACAGCTCCTATTGTGGGGCAACAATTTCTGGATATACTTTTGCCTGTACTTTTAGTTCAACAGGCTACTCTATTACAGCAACTCCTGTATCCGTTGGAACATCTGGAACTACAACGTATACAATTACTACGGGAGGAGTTTTAACTCCTTAATAATATTGATTTTAAAATAATTTGCCTGATTGTTTAAGGCAATAGTAAGAAAAATAAAAAAAGAAAGGAGGAAATCGTTAGTTTAAACATTGGGCATACCAGTAGGTAAAGAGCTTGAGAGAAGTGTCTGTTATCATACTTATACATACTCGATTTAGCTCAAAATTCTCTGGATGCCATTAAATTAAGGAGAATAAAATGAGAAACATGACATCAAAATCAAAAGGATTCACATTGGTTGAAATTATGATCGTAGTCGCAATTATCGCTTTATTAGCAGCGATTGCTATTCCTAACTTACTACGTGCTAAGATGTCCGCAAACGATGCTTTAGCTAAGGCAACTCTTCGCGCTGAATCTACAGCCGCAGAATCTTTTGCGACATCTAACAATGGTAATTATCCAACCAACGAAGCAGCCTTAACAGGTGCAACTCCGGCTTATTTAAATAAGTCTTATTGCGGTACAACCGTTTCTGGTTATACCTTTGCCTGTACGTTTGCTGTTGCTGGTTATACAATCACAGCAACTCCTGTGACGGTAGGTACTTCGGGTACTACAACCTATACCATTGCAACGGGTGGCGTTTTAACACCATAATGGGTTAGGAAAAACAAGTTCAAAGAAGGCTCCGCTTTTAAAAAGCGGGGCCTTTTTTATGATAATTAGTGATTATTTTATTACAAAGAAAAATAATTTTGTTACAATGGCACTATATGCAACTTCAATCATTTCTTAGTAAATATCTAGATTTTATCGATCAATTTATTCCTCAATCCCGAAAAACAGTCATTGGTTTTGATATTGGAACAAGCTCTGTCAAAGCAGTAGAGATCGCCTGTGGGAAGGATTATTTTGAAGTATTAAATTGGGCTCTTGAACCTATTGAGGGAGCAGATGCTAAAGAGGCCATAAAGCGAGTCGTTGCTCGTATGGATATTAAAGATCAATTTCCTATTTCGTCTGTTTCAGGGAAGGGCACCTTGATTCGTTATATAGATATGCCCCGCATGCCTATTGAAGAACTTCGAAAGTCTTTTATTTATGAAATTGATAAATATTTTCCTTTCGATCCGCAGGCAATTTACACCGATTGTTATATTATTAATCCTCAAGGTAAAGAGAAGAAAGCCTCTGTGTTGGTCGTTGCTGCTAAGAAAGAATTGGTTGATGACCGTATAAAGATGTTTAAAGAAGTGGGGATGGAATTAAGTTATGTGACGACCAATTCTATTGCAACGGCTAATGCTTTTGAGAAATTAATGAAGGGTTCAAAGTCAGAGGGGGCTAGGGCTATTTTAGACATTGGGGGTTCAGTCAGTACATTAATGATTCTTGATAGGAATAATTCACCTTCATTCACGAGAGATATTTTTCTGGGTGGTCATGATATGTCTCAACAAATTGCGAATATGTTGAGAGTTTCTTTAGCTAGAGCAGAAGAACTGAAAGTAATTCCTGGAGATAAATTTAATGAAATGGTGCAAGCCTGTGAGGATTCCATTGACAATTTGACAGCAGAGATTCATTTATCTTTAGATTACTTTACGACGGAAAGAAACTCGCCTGTTATAGAGCTGTTTTTGGTTGGGGGAGGTTCCTCATTTGCAGGAATCGAAGGCATTTTTGAGAAAAGTCTTAATATTCCTGTTAAGATTTGGAACCCTTTAGCTAATCTTCGTCTAGCTCCTGATGTTATTCAGTCAGACATTAAGAAATATTCCTCTCAATTGGGTGTTGCTATAGGACTGGCGTTAATAAAGGTATGATAGAAATTAATTTAGTTCCTATTCATTTAAGAAAGAAAGAGAACCTCGGGGTGGGGGTTTTAAAATCTATTAATCTTCCCAAAGAAATTATTCTTGGTGTTGGCGGGATTTTTATAACATTTTTAGTATTTATTCATTTGGTGTTGATAGGCGGGTATGTTGTTAAGTTTATTCAACAGCTTGTCTATAAAGATACCTGGCAGAGGATGGTTCCGGATAAGAACAACGTGGACTCTATAGGTAAAGAGATTAAAGATTTAAGATCCAAACTATCAACGATTGGTGACATTACAACGAAGAAAGCTTTAGTATGGTCACAGAAGTTGAATATTTTAAGTGATGTTGCTCCTAAGGGTATTTGGTTTAGAAGAATTATATGGGATAACAAAATTTTAATTATTGAGGGTAGTGCCTATTCTAAGCTTCATGATGAAATTACTGTTGTCGGTAGTTTTGTTACAAGTCTTAAAAAAGACGTTGGTTTTTCAAAAGATTTTATAGCTATTGAACTCAACTCCATTAGTCGGATAAAAAAGGGAATTGCTGAGGTTGTTGAATTTAAAATTACGGCAAAAACAAAATGAAAATTGATTTCAGTCAGATCATAGAGAAGTTTAATCAATGGGATGTTAATGCCCGTTATGCTGTATTTGGTAGTGTTTTATTGATGCTTTTTCTATTAGATTTTTTTACGATTTTGGGTTTTCAATGGAGAGCCTTTGAGAAAATTAATAGTGAGAATCAGGCTATGCAGGAAAATACGGATCATTTAAAAGCTAATTTACAGCGCATCAGTGAAATGAACAATGGGTTAAAATTGTCCCGATCTCAATTTGAGGTAGTCAATGCTAGGATTCGATCGTTGGGGGAGGTTTCTTCAGTTGTAGAAGACGTTTCTCGTGTCGCTAGTGAATGTGAAGTTAGGATTGAGCAAGTCACTCCTCAATCAGAGTTTCAACAGGCCTTAATTTCTTCTGAATCGACCAAATATTATGCCTTACCTATTGTGATTCAAGCGACTTCAGGTTATCATATGTTCGGTCATTTTATTAATAAATTAGAATCATCCAATTTATTTTTTACATTAAGTAATTTAACGATTGAAGATCGAACCAGTGATAGTCGGCTGCATAGTATTAATGCAACTTTGAAGGTTGTTCTTTCAGATAAGAATACGGATGGGCAGAAAAAATGAGAAAATTCTTATGCCTATTAAGTTTCTTAAGTATGAGTTTGGTTTACGCGGAGGACGTCAAGACGTTTGTTTATGATGATCATGGCAAAAGAGATCCCTTTGGCCCTTTGATTTCTTCAAGCGGGACAGTCATATCAGCAGATTCGACTATAACAGCGACGGATATGAATTTAGAAGGGGTTGTCATTGATAAAGCAGGTCATAATTTGGCGATTATTAACGGAAAGATTGTGAAAGTAAAGGATCAAGTGGGAACGTATACGGTAGCTGCAATTTTTAATGATCACGTTGATTTAGTTAAGGGACAGGAAAATTTGTCTGTGCGATTGAAAAAGGGGGGATTGTAATGCGTCGTTACACCTTTTTGTCCGGTGCTCTTATTTTATTAGGTGTCGTAACATTTTGTTCAGTTAATGTTCTTGCTCAACAACAAGCCAACGCAACAACTCTCGCCACTGTCGTGGTTCCCGTTTCTGCTGAAGTCGTTCCAACAACGGTTGCCGTGCCTACTTCTGAAGGAGTGGTTAGTTTAGATTTTCAGGATGCGGATATTAAGAATGTTCTGAAAGTCTTGGCTTATAAGAGCAGTATGAATATTGTGGTTGGTCCTGAGGTTGTCGGAACAGTCACCATTCAGCTTAATGATGTGCCGTGGCAAAAAGCCCTGGAAGTTGTTCTTTCGACGTATGGGTATGGATACGAAAGAAAAGGAAATATCATTACAGTAACGACGGTAGAGAATCTCAAAAAGAGACATGAAGAAGCACAGACACTGGCGGATCAGGAACCACTAGCCACGCGGACATTTATGCTGAATTTTGCCAAGGCATCAGATGTGGTGGATTCCATCAGTAAAATGAAGACTTCCCGGGGGCAGATTAATTTTGATCAACGGACGAATACGTTAATTGTTCGGGATGTGCAAAGCAATATCGATTTAATCGAAGAGGTTACAAATAATTTAGACACACCAACTCCTCAGGTATTGATTGAGGCCAAGATTATTGAAACAGATTTTAATAATACAGAGAATATGGGGGTTGATTGGACGGTTAATTTAAAGTCTTCCGGATCTATTATTCCTACAACCTTCCCATTTCATACAACATCTAATAACAAGTTTGACCCTTTTACGATTCCTTCCCCCGGAGATCCAAGTGTTTCCAATAAAACCCCATTTACTTATGGAACCCTGGACACTTCAGGTTTAGCGGCAGCGTTAGAATTATTAAGCACACGATCAGATACAAATATTTTGTCTAATCCCAGAATTGTCACCTTAGATAATCAAACGGCTAAGATTACAGTAGGCTCTCAATACCCTTTACCAAGTTATACCTACAATCAGGAGCAAGCGAAGATGCAGTTGTCTGGGTATACTTATCTTGATATTGGAGTTATTTTTGAAGTAACCCCGCATATTAATAATGCGGGACTTGTAACCTTGGATTTGAATCCCAAGGTTACGGCAATCACGGCTTTAGTTCAAGTAGACCCCTCAACACCGGCTAAGATTCCTGAGCTTAGCACCGAGGAGGCCAAAACCAAGGTCATGATTCGTGATGGGCAAACCCTGGTTATTGCAGGTTTAGTCAAAGATACTGTAGAAACAACAAAGAGTAAGGTTCCATTTTTGGGAGATATGCCTTTTTTCGGTCAAGCATTTAAGAAGTCCAATGATCATAAGACAAAGACAGAATTGATCATTTTCTTGACACCGCATATTATCACTGCAAATGCCATAGGAGCTAATAAAGCTTCTGCACCGGTGGCCTCCCAATAATTCTGCCTTATGATCTCATGTTGGTGTAACTGAAGGAAATTCCCGGCATGAGGGGAAATTAATCTTATTTGAGAGAAGGAGAATAAACTGTGCCAAAAGAAATTCTAATTCATGTAACACAAGATGAACGACGGGTTGCTATTTTGTCTGGTGGTAAATTGGATGATTTCTACATTGAGCTGGAACGTCACCAATCCATGATGGGTAATATTTATAAAGGGAAGGTGGAGTCTATTTTACCGTCAATTAACGGAGCTTTCGTTAATATTGGACAGGAGAAAAACGGATTTCTGTATTTAACAGATGCGGATAATCCTTTTCTGCAAGATATAGAAAAAATTGAGCAAGAACCGACGGCCGCACAAAAACTTTTGAATATGTTTATTCCAAAGTCTGCGGCTAAGGAGGGGGAAGCTGCTGAGAAAGCTCCTGCTAAGAAAAGTAAAACAGATTTACCTCTTAAAAAAGATCAGGAAGTTTTAGTTCAGGTTGTTAAGGACCCCTTTGGAACTAAAGGGCCTCGTTTAACGACCCACATTAGTTTGGCAGGACGTTTTGTTGTTTATATGCCGATGGATCAGCACAATGGTATTTCTAAGAAAATTGAAAAGCCTGAAGAGCGTTATCGGTTACGTGAGATTTTAAAGAGTTTTAATTTTTATAAAAGTGGGGGGTTTATAGTCAGAACAGCATCTGTAGAGCAGGGTGAGAAAGAAATCACTCGCGATGCGAAATTCCTGACAGCCATGTGGGAACGTATTCGTAATTTGTCCAAACAAAAGCAAGCACCTGCTCTTGTTTATAAGGAATACGATTTGATTTGGAAGGTTGTCAGAGATTTACTTAAAGATGATGTGAGTCTCATTATTGATTCTCAGGAAGAATACATTAAATTACGTAAGTTTGCTGAGACCTTAATAGGCAAAGAGGCTGTAGCTAAGATTCATTATCATGCTGGTCCACAGCCTTTGTTTAAGGCTAAGAATATAGCTGGAGAGTTAGAAAAGATTTACGAGAGTAAGGTTTATTTGAAATCGGGGGCTTATCTGGTGATTGAACCCACGGAGGGTTTGATTGTTGTTGATGTGAACAGTGGTCGTTTTAAGAGTAAAGGAACGCCCGAAGATGCTTCTTTCGCAGTTAACATGGAGGCTGCCCCTGAGATTGCTAGACAGCTACGCCTACGTGATTTAGGGGGAATTATTGTGATTGACTTTATTGATATGAACCGTGAGGATCATAAACGTAAGGTTCTTCACTGCCTACGTGAAGAATTAGCCAAGGACCATGCCAAGACAGAAGTGAATCGTATTTCCCAATTAGGGTTGGTGGAGATGACGCGGGCTCGTACGGGTAAGACAATTGAGTCTTTGAAGTTTCACGATTGCCCTTATTGCGAGGGCAGGGGGAGGGTAAAGATTGATTGATTCTGCTTCGCGTCAAAATTTTCATTTGGACGCTTCGCAGGAATAATTCCTTCGAAGCTCAAACACGAAAGTATTTGAGCGAAGAAGAATGATTGACGTATACCCTAATGGCGTGTATAATTTCCACTTTAAAAATTGATTCAACTATTAAGGAGTTTCATATGTTCGCAGTTGTTCAGGTAGGCAATCACCAATACAAAGTGACCGAAGGTGAAATTATTAACCCAGATCTTTTAGGTTTCGACGCTGGTCAGACCATTATCTTAGATAAAGTTCTGCTTTATTCTGATGGCACAACCACTCAAATTGGTTCTCCATACTTAAAGAACGTAGAAGTCAAAGGTGAAGTTCTCAAACATCACCGCGGTCCTAAGACCATCGCTTATCAATACCGCAAACGCAAGGATTCTGCTCGTACGGTCGGTCATCGCGAAGATTTGACTGCTGTCCGTATCGCTAAGATTTCAGCCTAAAATGGCCTTTGTAGATCAAGCCCGCATTCACATTCAAGCCGGTATCGGTGGCAAAGGTTGTGAAAGCCATTATAGCGACAAATACACCCGTTATCCCCTACCCAATGGTGGCGACGGGGGGAATGGCGGTGATGTGATATTTCTAGCTGACCGCAATTTACATACCCTTTTAGATTATCGTTTTAAACAGCATTATGACGCCAAGGGCGGAGCTCATGGGGGTTCCAATAATAAGCGTGGTAAGAACGGTGACGATTGTATCTTGCCTGTGCCGGTGGGAACAGTTATTTGGGATTATGATAACGAACTGCTGATTAGAGATTTGACGACTCATGGTGAGACGGTTATTGTCGCTAAGGGTGGGGTCGGTGGTCGTGGGAATAACAAAAACCGTACGGTGACTCTTCCTCAACCTGGGGAAACGAAGACGGTTCGTCTTGAACTTAAGATCATTGCAGATGTCGGTCTGGTTGGTTTTCCTAATGCGGGTAAGTCGACCATGATTTGCGCTATTTCTAAGGTGAAGTCTAAGATTGCCAATTATCCCTTTACCACCAAGGCTCCGGTTTTGGGAATTGTGGATGACGACGATGATAATAAATTTGTAATTGCGGATTTGCCAGGACTGATTGAAGGAGCTCATGAAGGAAAAGGGCTTGGTCATCAGTTTTTAAAACATACGGAACGTACCAAGATTCTTGTTCATGTGATTGATATGTCAGGATCAGAAGGCCGCGATCCATTAGAAGATTATAAACAAGTGTGTAAGGAATTGGATTTATACAGCGAAGATCTGTCTCAGAAGCATCGTATTTTAGTGGCCAATAAAATGGATTTGCCGGAAGCCAAGAAGAATCTAACTAGATTTAAGCGTAAGTATACTAAAGATATTATTGCTGTTTCAGCGAAGGAAAAAGAAGGTCTAGATCAATTAGTCGTAAAAATCCGCCAATTATTATGAAACGGACTTTTTCTCGTCCCATCAAACGTGTTGTTGTCAAATTAGGTTCCAGTCAGATTGCTGATGGCAAGATGCAACCTAGAACGACGCATCTCTATTCTCTTGCTAAACAAATCAAAGAATTACGTAAACGAAACGTGGATGTTGTCCTTGTATCTTCAGGGGCGATTGTTCTTGGGATGGGTGTTCTTAAGGAAAGCAAACGTCCTTCGGATTTAGCTGAGTTACAGGCTCGGGCTGCTATCGGACAAGCCGCTTTAATGAAATTGTGGGCTGAGGTTTTGAAGAAGGTGGGATTGCAATGCGCTCAGGTTCTTCTGACCTGGGATGATTTTAATAACTCCGTTCGCTGTCAGAATGCCAAACACACGCTCAACGCTATTTTAAAACAAGGTGTCGTTCCTATCATCAACGAGAACGATACTATCTCCACCGAAGAAATTAAATTTGGTGATAATGATAAACTTTCAGCCCTGGTATCACAGCTGATTCATTCTGATTTGTTGGTTATTCTTTCTGACGTGGATGCCATCTGGGATCAGAACAAGAAGATGCTGGTGGGAGAATTTAAAGAAGTAACTCCTTTAATCAAAACGGTATCCACAGGGACTGCGAATACTCAGGTGGCCCGTGGAGGAATGAAAACCAAGATTGAAGCTGTTGAGATTGCCACTGTCAAAATTGCAACCCATGCCGGCACACCCTGTGTCATTACCAACGGAAGCATTGCCAATGTTCTGGTGAAGTTGGTCGACGGAGAACGTATCGGGACTTGTTTTACGGAAAAAGAAAACAAAACTTTAAACGTGGACTCTGAACATGAATTTATCCGCTCACATTTTAAAAATAGCTAAAGCCGCCAGAAAAGCCAGTTACACTTTTGCCTTGGTATCGTCTAAGGAGAAGAATGCTGCGCTAAAGGCGATGGCTGCAGCTCTGGTGAAGAATCAGGCCTATCTGATCAAAGAGAATGCCAAGGATTTGAAAGCGGCTTCTGGCGAAGGATACAGCAAGGCTCTGGTGGATCGTCTGACGCTGAATCCTAAGAATATTAAAGCCATGGCAGACTCCCTGGTGGAAACCTCTAAGCTGAAGGATCCTGTCGGTGAACTTCTCGAAACGATCAAACGTCCCAATGGGTTGTTGATTAAGAAGGTGCGCGTGCCTTTGGGTGTCGTCGGTATTATCTATGAATCCCGTCCGAATGTGACGAGTGATTGCGCGGGGTTGTGTTTGAAATCCGGCAATGCGGCCATTCTTAAAGGTGGCAAGGAAGCGATTCATTCGAATAAAGCTATTTTCAAGATTCTTAAGAGTGTCCTGGCTAAGACCAAGATTCCTTTAGATGCCCTGCAACTCATTGAATCGACTGACCGTCAGGCTGTTCATGAACTCTTGAAGTTGGATCAATTGGTCGACGTGATTGTCCCTCGCGGCGGGGAAGAGCTGATTCGTTTTGTGGCCGCTAACACCAAGATTCCTGTGGTGAAACATTTTCAGGGGATTTGTCATGTCTATGTTAGCAAGAATGCTGACCTAGAGATGGCCAGTGACATTGTGATTAATGCGAAGACTCAGAAACCTGGTGTCTGCAATGCGATGGAGACCTTGCTGGTGGATCGCAAGGTGGCACGTGATTTTCTGCCGTCGATGATTGTGGATCTGCAGGCTCGCGGCTGTGAGATTCGTGGCGATGAAGCGACGCGCGCGCTTGTCAAAGGTGGCGTGAATAAGGCGACGGAACAAGATTGGCGGACAGAGTATCTAGATTTGATTCTGTCGGTGAAGGTAGTGGATGGGCTGACAGAGGCCATAGAGCATATCAACACCTACGGCTCTCATCATTCGGATGCCATTATCACCAAGAACAAGAAGGAGGCGCAAGCCTTCTTAGATTCTGTGGATTCCGCCTGTGTCTATGTAAACGCCTCCACCCGCTTTACGGATGGTTTTGAGTTTGGCTTTGGATCGGAAGTGGGAATCAGCACGGATAAGTTGCATGTGCGCGGGCCCATGGCGTTAGAAGGCCTGACGTCCTATAAATACGAGGTTTATGGCAGCGGACAAATCCGCGGCTAGAGAGCATTTATATAGCACTATGGGGGCACTATCTAGGTGTTTGAGGCTATTTTCTTGTAGCACTATGGTCTCACTATCTGTCAGTTTCCTGTAGCACTATGTACACACTATCTACCCTATGATTAAGAAAATTGGCATATTAGGCGGGAGTTTTGACCCTATCCATTTTGGTCATTTGCTGATGGCTCAAAGCGCAGTAGAGTCTTTGAAGCTGGATTGTGTCTATTTCGTCCCAGCCTTTTGTTCACCGTTTAAATCCCGACACCAGTTACCTTCTTCGGATAAGCGTCTGGCCATGGTCAAATCAGCGATCAAGGGCAATGAGGCGTTTGCTATCTATACAGGAGAGTTGTTGCGGGAGGGAGTGTCCTACACGATTGACACGCTTAAGGAATTGCAAGCCAAGCATCCTCAGGCAAAGTTTTTCTTGCTGATGGGGGCGGATCATTTAAAAACGTTTCATCGTTGGAAGGACCCGGCAGGGATTCTGAAATTAGCGTCCCTGGTGGTATTGAACCGTCCGGGATTTGATAAGGCGTATCCGAAACGCTGGCCGCATCAGAAAATTAATATGCCGGCGGTGGATATTTCTTCCAGCGATATCCGTGAACGTTTGAAGTTGAAAAAATCGATTTGGTATTTGACGCCTAAGAACGTCATTCGTTATATTAGTCGGCATCAATTGTATATTTGAAAATTAGCGTCATTGCGAAGGAGCACCTGCCTGCCGGCAGGCAGGAAGAGACTGAAGCAATCTCATATTAGATTGCTTCGTCACAAAAAGCGTTTCTCGCAATGACGAAATTAACAAAGGAGTAACATGAGCGACCTGCGTAGTGAAATCAAATTTGGAACAGATGGTTGGAGAGCGGTTATCTCTGATACCTTTACCTTTAAGAATGTCCGTATCGTCGCTCAGGCGGTGGCAGATTGGATTCTGAAAGACAATTCAAAATTTGCAGTTAAATCAGCCTCGGTGGGTTATGATAATCGTTTTCTCTCGGCGGAGTATGCCCAGGCTTTTGCTGAAGTCTTTGCGGCGAATGGCATTAAGACTCATCTTTCCGACACTTCTCTTCCGACGCCGGCGCTAAGTTTTGGCGTTGTTCAATTAAAGAATGTCTGCGGGATCATGATCACCGCCTCCCATAATCCTGCCAAATTTAATGGGATTAAGATTAAAACCGCCCAAGGGGGAGCTGCTCCTAAGGATATCACAAATACCGTCGAGAATTATTTAGGTCAGACGGAAGTGAAACGCGCGGATTTTGCAGAGGCGAAGGCTAAGGGGTTAGTGGTTGTCTATGATTTTAAGAAAGATTACGTGAAGTTTCTGCGTGGCTACATCAATCTAAAGAAGATGAAGACGGCAAAGTATAAGGTCTTATCGGATATTATGCACGGCAGCGGGCGTGATTTGATGCGTGAGATTCTTAAAGGCACCAATATCAAGTTGACCCTGATGCGCGAAGATGTGAATCCCAGCTTTGATGGCAGCAAACCTGAACCTATTCCAGAATGCTTAGAAGTCATCATGAGTCGCATGAAGAAGGAGAAGTTTGATTTCGGTCATGTGCTCGATGGCGATGCGGATCGTATCGCGGCAGTAATGCCCGGCGGTGAATTTGTCAGTCCTCAGAAAATCCTGGGCCTTTTGATTTTGCACCTGGTACGTAATCGCAAGATTGAAGGGGCTATCGTCAAGACCCTTTGCGGAACAACCATGCTTGATAAGATTGCCAAGAAGTTGGATCGCAAACTTTATGAGACTCCGGTTGGTTTTAAATACATTTCTGATCTGATGGTTTCTGAACCTATCGTCGCTGGCGGGGAAGAAGCAGGCGGAATGGGCCTACCTAACTATATCCCTGAACGTGACGGCACCTTAGCCGGTCTTTTACTTCTGGAGATGATGGTCTACAACAAAAAGAATTTCAAGAAGTTAGTCGAAGATATGGAAAAAGAATTCGGCCGCTACTATTATCAGCGCCTGGATTACACCATGGATGCTAAGAAGGTTGACCTGAATAAACTCAAGACGATTCAAGACGTGTTGGGTCAGAAGGTTATCGAGATGAAGGACTTTGATGGCGTCAAACTTGTTTGTGCTAACGAGGATTGGCTGATGTTCCGTCCCTCAGGAACAGAACCCCTGGTTCGCATCTATTCCGAAGCCAAGTCGCTGAAACGCGCCAAGGATTTGCTGGAGTTTGGTCGCAAGTTAATTGATCCTAAATAAAAAGAGCTGCAAAACTTGCAGCTCTTTTTTGAACCCTGTAACTTAGCACCCTCCCGACTGTTAGAATATACAATATATTTAAGGGGCTAGCAATAATAATTTTGTTTTAAGAGTGGTCTTAAAGAATTCTTCCTGGGCTATTCTTTAAGACCTTTAATACCCCTGGCGGGATTTGAACCCGCATCGCCCATTTAGTCGGAAGGGGCTTTATCCAATTAAGCTACAGGGGTACTAAGTTTGATTAAATATTAACATATATTGACTATTAATCAAATGATATATTACTTCACCTACTACTTCACCAAGCTTTTAAGTTTCGTCTTCTTTCCCCGAACGGTTAAGGGTTGGGATAACGTGCCTAAGAAGGGTGCGTATATTCTAGCAAGCAATCACATCAGTAATCTTGACCCTGTGATTTTAGGAATCTCTACACCTAGGCGTCTTCATTTCCTTGCTAAAGCAGAACTTTTTAAGAGTCCACTGATGGGTTGGTGGATGAAGAAGCTTTGGGCATTTCCCATTAAGCGTGGGGAAGGTGATTTTGGGGCTCTTAAGAAGACCTTGCATTTTTTAAAAGAAGGGTATCCTGTTTTGCTTTTTCCTGAAGGGACAAGACGTCTGGATGATAAGCCTTTGCCTCCTCAGGCAGGGGCAGGATTGGTAGCTCTTAAATCCAAGGTTCCCATTGTTCCTGTCTATGTGAAAGATTCCAATAAAGCCATGCCCCCGGGAGCCAAGTTTTTCACAAGAACCCACGTGACCGTCACCTATGGAAAACCTTTTGATGTCACAGAATGCCCCAGCTACGAAGCGGCCTCTCAGAAGATTCTAGATGAGATTTATAAGATTCCTGCCCAATAAGCCAATTGTTATTTAAGACAATAATTTTTTACTATAAAGCGTTTTCCTAAGAAGCCGCTTCTGCCCTTGTTTTACTGGTTTTTGGTGCAATACTTATATATAGATATGAGAACCCCATTGATTGCCCTTATTCTTGTCGCCTTCCTCCTCAACACCATAGCTCCCATGTGTGTTTCAGCTCAAGAGATTTCTTTACCTAAACCCGGAGTGATGGTTCATCTGAGTCCAGAGTTTAATCCACCCGTTCTTAAAGGGATCAAGGTTCATGCCGATAATCCGTTTCGGTTTGAATTTGTCCTGGACCAAGGGGACAGGACGTCCTCCGAAGCCAAACGCGAAAGCAATTTGGCGAAGGAGGATTACCTCAAAACCGAATCCACCAAATTAATCAAATATTTCCTCGCCAGTCTAACCACCCCCGAGAAAGATCTTTGGGTCAACCTGTCTCCTTACGAAAAAGACAGAATCGTCCCCGACTCTTTCGGTCAAACCGAAATGGGTCGAGACCTGTTGGCGGAAGATTACATGCTCAAGCAGATTACAGCGTCGTTGATTTACCCTGAAGATGAGGTGGGAAAGAAATTCTGGAAGAGGATTTATGAAGAAGCGGCAAGGAAGTACGGGACCACCAATATTCCGGTGAATACGTTTAATAAGGTGTGGATTGTGCCCGAGAAAGCTGTTGTCTATGAAAATGCGAAGGTGGGTACGGCGTATGTGGTTGAGTCGAGTTTGAAGGTGATGTTGGAGGAGGATTACCTATCGATGACAAAACAGGATTCCCCTCCCCTTGTGGGAGGGGCTAGGGGAGGGGTCGATTCGCAAAATCCCTCCTCCCTAACCCTCCCCACAAAGGGGGAGGGAATCAACAACTTGGGCTCCCAAATCATCCGCGAAA
>JADFYF010000039.1 GCA_015233165.1 Candidatus Omnitrophota bacterium | reverse complement strand
TTTATACGATGAATGTTCGGGCTAAGAGTGTTCTTGTCACCCCTGATTCAGAGACGCTTCCATCTGGAGTCGTATTCTCAACCCCCATATCCAAGACGGTAGATATTAAGCAATGGGGAAGGTCAGCCGTTGATTTTGGTTTTAATAGTCAGACCGGGATTTATGGTTTGATATTCGTCGATAAGAACAATAATGGCGTGCCTGACGCCGCGGATCAATTCATTAAGAAGGCTAAGATTGTTTTAGACAACAAATATACGGCTATCAGTGATTCTCAGGGAGCTGTGTATTTTAGAAATATTGCCGAAGGGACACATACGTTAAGAATTGATATTAATAGCCTGCCCATCAACCTTATTCCTCAGATTAAGTTGGAAACTAAAATTAAGGTTTCCGAAGGAACAACCTACCAGTTTCACGTCCCCCTTAAAGATAAAGACGCTAAATAGTTAATGTGTTTAAAATTATAAAACAACAATCGACGTAACCATTGCTATTCGGTTATCCCTGACTAGTTGCTGTGTTTGGGCCATTTGTTGTTGAGAAGACTGGCTTAGATTGCTTTGAGGGGTATTTAAAGCTGCTGTCACAGGAATGGTGACGCTGATCTGGTAAACCTTGGTTTCACACCAGGCGATACTTGAAGAGTTGATGGCAGTAATGACTAACAGAGCGAGGAGACTTTTTTTCATATGCGTTCCCTTTGGTAGCCAGACAGTCATGTCCTGCCTTTAAGAGGCGAGAGGTAGACTCACGGTTTTGCGTCCTACTCTTTCGAGATAGTTTGCCATTTTCAGAAAAGAACGATTGAACCACTAGTTAGAATATAGCATATCTATTGAGGAGCTGCCAGCCAATGGGGGAATCGTAAGTGTAATATCATCAAGCACTTAAGATCTTTCGTGAATCATGGAAGGAAAGATTCTTAATAGATTG
The DNA here is from genome assembly GCA_015233165.1 of Candidatus Omnitrophota bacterium. Classification (GTDB taxonomy): domain Bacteria; phylum Omnitrophota; class Gorgyraeia; order Zapsychrales; family Fredricksoniimonadaceae; genus JACQCF01. Next base: position 16,152 of record JADFYF010000039.1, on the reverse strand, counting down.
ATCAGGATATGAAGGGGAAACTATGTGGAAGCTTTGATTGTTGATGGAGGATTAAAAGCGTCAGGCTGTTCATCACAGATTTGAAGGAGATTTTTCTGGCATTCTTCTAATTCAAAAAGCATTTTAGAGCGAAATTCAAAGGATTCTTCTACCATCTGGGGAAAAAGTTTACGGTAATAGTCAATGCCCTCTAAGAGGTGGTTTTTAAACTCAGTGAAATATTTAGTCTTTTGTTCTGTTAAACCTTCTAAAGATTTTTGAACATCTTTCTTTAAATAAGTGATGTACATGGTTAATTCTTTGATAAACATATGAGGACGATAGGTCGTGTTAAGCAAATTGATGCGTCCATAAATATGGTCGGACATTTCTTTGAGAGTCGCAATCTTTGAAAAGTAGGCAATATTGGGGCCTGGGCAAACGGCGGTAAAACGAGGGGTATTGCTGGGAACATTATTGATAATTAAAGCCGATTCACCAAGATCAGAACAAATGCAAGCTTTGGCGATAACGGCTTTGAAACGCAGATTATATTCTTTTTCTTCTAGATTCTCAGAAGCCAAGCTTTCTAATTTAAGTTTTTGATATTGGCGGCTGGCGGTACAAATCGGTTGAGGTGTAAATTCTGTATTAGATACCAAATGACCTTTAGGACAGGCGCTGCCAGGACGACCTTTCATAACGCGGACATTCTTTTCAATATCACTGAGGGAGTCTCGTAAATTGTTAAAGGGCACACCTAAGGGAGAGACATCGCTGAGATACAAATCACCTTCGGTGGCTTTTGATAATCGTTCTAAGGTGACGGGGTCGACGTTGGTGGCTTCCGGGCAAAGTAAAAAGGGAGTGGCCCAACCTGTACCATCGAGATGATATTGTTTCATCAGGAATTGGTCTTCTTTGTAATTTCCGATACCACCCTGGGCGGTGATTTTCACTTCATGAGGTTGATGATGGGTGATCTGATTCTTAATTTTCAAGGCTTCTGTATAAATCTTATGAAGTTCATTCACCAGGGATTCACGCTTAATGCGGAATTCTTCTAAAATAGGTCCCATTAAATAGCCATCGGTGGCAAAGGCATGGCCGCCGCAGTTAAGACCGGATTCAATGCGGTATTCCGAAACCCAAAGACCTTTTTTAGCGAGGAATTTTCCTTGAATAATGGTGGAGCGAAAATCGCTGACCTTTAAGATGATCTTCTTCTTAATTTCACCTGTGGCATCAGCAGAGAAGTCTTTAAACTGTTCAATGTAAGCATATAGACGGCGATTAAACCCAGCGGAGAAGACAATAGCCGATTTGAGCTGGCTTTGAGCATATCCGCGCAGGGCCGAGAGGCCGTCGGAGTATTCGGCAGGTAGAGGGTTTCCTTTGGAATCAAAATTATCCCGATCCAATTTGGTCATAATATTAACATTGATATTGCCTGCTCTCATAGAATCACGAAGGTTCTTTTGAAGAGATGTTTTCAGTTTTTCATCCTGACAGGACAGCATATGGTTATAGGCCGCTTTAAGGACAGAATCATCGGCAAGCATTTCAAAATATTTGGTAATTTCTGACCCAGGTTGGAATTCAGAAGTTTTAACGGCTTCAAAGTCTTTTTCTACAATCCAGTGCATTAAGTCCAAATAGGCGGTGATACGGCGCGCACGGTAATCGTGATCATGTTTAGTAATGGGGGTATAAGGCTGGTGGTATTTTTCAGCATAGAATTTACGCATCTGTTCAATAAGGGTGTCATCGACCAGCGAAACCACAGAATGGATGCCGTATTTAGCCACCTTGATGGGCGTATCTATAGAAAAACCAGTGCCCATGACGGGTATGTGAAAGGTGTGAATAGGAGTTCCTTTATTCATGGGCTACAGTATAGGTAATATCGTCTAAAATGCAAGAAATATAACCTTGAAAAACCAGTGAACTGGGGTATACTCTCTAGGCAATATTGAGATAGACCTACCTATCGTGAGGACATCATTTATGACTGAAGATTTTAACTCGTTATGGCAATCCCTGGCCTTGCTTTTGCGCTCCCATCCCTGGCATGGTATCCCTGTAGGCGAAGACGCTCCTAAGATGCTCAACACCTATATTGAAACAGTGCCTTCGGATACCGTTAAGTATGAAATTGACAAAAAAAGCGGGTTTTTGAAGGTTGATCGGCCTCAGAAATACTCCAGCATCTGTCCCACTCTTTACGGTTTTATTCCTCAGACGTATTGTTCTAAGCATATTGCAGAGCTGTGCGCTGAACGTACCGGTCGTGATTATGTGATCGGGGATGATGATCCTTTGGACATTTGTGTTTTGACAGAAAAAGTCATCAGTCATGGGGATATTATTGTCCGTGCGATTCCTATCGGTGGTTTTCGAATGATCGACGGGGGACAGGCGGATGACAAGATTATTGCTGTTATGCATGGGGATGGTCTGTATAGTCAATGGAACAATATTGAAGACTGTCCCAGGGCTTTCATCGATCGACTGAAACATTATTTTCTAACCTACAAGGATCTTCCTGGTACGGATGACCGTGCCTGTGAAATCACTCATGTGTATGGACGGGAAGAGGCGATGGAGGTTATCCGTCGGGCCCGTTTAGACTACAGTGAACGCTTTGGCCATTTGGAAGAGATGATGGCCCGTGTTCTTGAAGATTCCTAGATCCTCATGACCCCCATCAACATTTACGGCTGGGATGGTTTTCAATTAAAATCGGATGATTTAACGGCTGTCATTACACCCGCTATCGGCGGGCGTATCATGTCCTTGAAGTTCAAAGGGCAGGAGCTTCTGTTTGCGGATCCAAAACATTTTGCTGAAACCTTTGATCCTCGTCTTTGGAGGGATCTGTCTCAAACTAAAAAGTCTTTAGGTTTTCGGGTTTGGGGAGGGGATAAAACGTGGGTGGCTCCTCAGAAGGATTGGCTTTTAGGAATTCCTCCTCTGGATTTAGATGCGGCTCCCTACGCGTTGACCTGGCAGAAGGATGAGGCTGTGATGACATCGCCTATTTGCCGAGAGACAGGTCTGCAGATTATCCGACGAATTGTTTTGCAACAGGGGCAGCTGCGTCTGACCGAAGAGCTTTATAATCGAACAGATAAGCCCGTGAAGAAGGGGCTATGGAATGTCACCCAGCTGAGGCGTCCCTGCTCTTTTAGAATTCCATCAACCTCACAAGCCTTTCGTTCCTATCATCAGGAGGATAAAACCTTACCAGTCTTTCAAGGAGACCTGTCTTCTTGGGAAGGGAAGATCAGTGTGGAGTGTCGCACGTCGGATCTTTTTAAGGTGGGAGGGATTCCAAGTTGTGGTGAGTTGGATATTGAATTAGACCGTGATGGTCAGAAAATCTGTTGGAAAAAGACATTCACCTTTGATGCTCAATCTTTATATGCCCATGCTTCGGCTGTTGAGATTTTTAACTCCCCGGATCTTCCTTATGCCGAAATAGAACTGCATTCTTCTTTTAAGACGCTGGGTTGCAATGAATCGATTCGTTTAGAACAGCTTTGGCAGATATCCTAGTCATGTGTAATACTTATTTATAAATATGGCACGAACCTCATTGATCCATAGAGCTATCTTGATAGCCTTTTTAATGAACACCTTTGGCCCCATGCCCATGGCACAGGCCCAAGAGTTGTCCTTGCCTAAGCCTGGGGTGATGGTTCATCTGAGTCTGGAATTTAATCCGTCGATTCTTAAAGGCATCAAGGTTCATCCGGATAATCCGTTGCGGTTTGAGTTCGTGATGGATCGTGGCAATTCCCTCCCACACCGTGGGGAGGGTAAGGGAGGGGGGAATGAATTAAAACAAGAATCCACCAAACTCATCAAATATTTCCTAGCTTCCATAACCACCCCCGAGAAAGACCTCTGGGTCAACCTGTCTCCTTATGAAAAAGATCGAATCGTCCCTGAGTCCTTCGGCCAAACCGAAATGGGCCGGGATCTCCTCGCTGAAGACTACATGCTCAAACAGATCACAGCGTCCTTGCTTTACCCTGAAGATGAGGTGGGAAAGAAATTCTGGAAGAGGATTTATGAAGAGGCGGCGAAGAAGTATGGAACAACAAATATTCCCGTCAACACCTTCAATAAGGTCTGGATAGTTCCCCAAAAAGCTGTTGTCTATGAGAATGCAAAGGCTCAGACGGCATATGTGGTGGAGGCGAGGTTGAAGGTGATGTTGGAGGAGGATTATTTGTCGATGGAGAAACATGATAAAAAAATGTCGTCCCCGAATGTTTTAGTCGGGGACCTAGAAGTTGCAAACCCTGGACCCCCGACAAAAACATTCGGGGGTGACAAAAATGGAATCAACAAATTAGGTTCACAGATTGTAAGAGAAATCATCATCCCCGAACTCACCCGTGAAGTCAACGAAGGCAAGAATTTCGCCCAACTGCGTCAGGTCTACAACTCGCTGATTTTAGCAACGTGGTATAAGAAGAAAATTAAGGATAGTATTTTGTCGCAGGTGTATGCGGATAAGAATAAGGTGGCGGGTGTGGGATATGATAAATCTTTGTCATCCCTGCCTGTCCGGCAGGCAGGCCCGAATGTTTTAATCGGGGATCCAGACACTAACCATCCTCTAGGTTCCCGACAAAAACATTCGGGAACGACAAATGATGTCGAATCCATCTATCAACGCTATCTCCAAGCCTTCAAAAAAGGTACCTATAACTACATCAAAGAAGAAATCGATCCCTCTACGCAACAATTGATGCCAAGAAAGTATTTCTCAGGAGGTATCGCCTGGGGAGGTAAGAATTTAGATTTAGCGATGACAACGATTCATGTTTTGCCGGATAGGGCCATGTTAAAGGATACCAATCTTTTGATTACGGCGGATTTATCGTCTGAGGATACAGAGGATCAGGCAATGAATGGCTCTTTGACCAAGGAAACATTATCTGGTCTTTTTGATGGTTTTTATAAGGAGTTTGGAGGTCAGAGGGTTGGAATGGCTGGCCCTAAAGAAGTTTGGCGAGCTTTGTCTCAAGTGGATTTAAGACAAGGACAACACCTGATTGATTTAGATTTTTATGACGGGCTTGTTGTTTTAATAGCGGCTTTGAGAGGATCAACGGCCAGGAAGCTGTGTTCAGATACGGATTTTTACAGAGTTAAATCCATGGTGGAGAAATTCTTAGAATATATCAGTGAACATAACAAGGACGGGTATCCAGCCTTGGTGTCTGAGAAAACAGATAACGGGTATCTTTGGAGGCGGGCAGATCATGAACAGGGCTCCATTGAATTGCTGATGTCCAATCCTTTAGATCATAGGGTTGATTTCTCCGAGGAGGATGTGGTGTATCGTTCACAATTAGTGGAGGATGGGACTGCAAAATCTCTACTTAGGAAACTCTACCATCAGCTTAAGGTTGGAGCTTTTTATGTGGAACAGAAGATCACCTCAAGGCATGGGCATTTAACTCTGCCTTTTATTCTTGATCTTCCTAGAACCCATCACGTCAGTGATGGAACTGTCTATCGGATGGGGTTTGAAAGGCTTAATGTCGTCGACCAGGACCAACAAATTAAAAATAGTCTGTCGCATCAGGTATTCTCAAAAGCCGGGGAGGGGGTGCAATATAAATTTTATACAGCCCCTGGGTATCCTTATGGATTAAAGATAGAAAAAACAGAGGAGCAGATGAAGACGGAGCATCAGGCTGCCATGGAAAAGGCCTTAATGGCTCAGCCCAGCGTGTGGGAATTCTTGCAGCGCCATATCAGTCTTTTAAGAATTAAGCCCATCAGAAATGCGGGTGAACGGGCAACCTTGATGTGGAAGGCCTATAAACAGCAGGAGGGTCTTAAGGATAGATTACAAGATCATATGCAGCGTTATTATTCTAAGAGGGCGGAAGGCTTAAGAATTAGAATGGAAAAGTTAAAACATTCTCAGGCGGTTTTTCCGGTGTTCCCATTAAGCGCCCTGGAGTATAAGGTCCAAATGCAGGATGGAAAGGTGGAAAATCGTCAAGCAGCGACGGGTTTGGTTTTTCCAGTCGGAGAAGCATTAAAGGATGTTTTTAAAGGCATCGATCCTGATGACTATGAGGGTGAGGAACAGATCAAATTAATATTATTGGAAGTGATTCGAAAAATTAAAGAAGAGCTGTGGGCCTATGGGGTGTTTGATAAGGCGTTTTCTATTTCTATTAATTGGGGGATGAAGCCTGGAGCTGAGTCTAAAGATGATGTCCGGTTATTTGATTTTGGTGAACTTACAACCAACAAGCAAGAAGCTTTAAAAGCACTTTTTAATTTAAAGGAATATACCCATTGGGTTATCAAAGGGACGAATCCAAACTCAATAGAGTCATTAACCAATGAAAGGATCGCCGATTGGTTTGAGAAGGTGGTGAAAGAAGAATTAACGACTCGAAAGTTAGAGGAGCTATGGAATACGAAGAAGGATCAGGCTCAATTAGTTACAAAAATCAAGAGGCAGTTGGATTCCTTGGTGGCGGAAACTTTAAGAAAGATTTATGGCGATGGGTTTCAATTTACCAAGGAAGGCCAAGCACCTCAATGGAGGCATGCCTGGTATCTGAGAAACAGTCACTGTTTGCAGTGGCATGAAAAGGAAGGGTTTTATCAATTTCAGGGGCCCGATGGGGGCATATTTAATATTAAGTTTGGTTATTCCGTCGACATAGCCAAGGAACGTTTTCTTTATGAAATGGCAAACGTGGTAGGGGTGAATGTTCCTGGGACCAAGATCTTGGAGCCAGAGTTAACCCTTGAAGCTTATGAGAATGTGCCCGCCCCAGATTCTTGGCTACCTGAGTCCGCCTTGGTTTGGCAAGATTTGGATAGCATGACAGTGGAGGATTTAAATAATAGGGAATCAACCGGGTTAGAAGAAGCGGCTGTGTTTATTCAATTGTTACATGTTGCTCTCAACGCCTCTGAGAGTATTTCACTTCGAATGATAGCGGATAAGCCGGATATGAAGACGTATATTTTATCCAATTTCAAATATTTTGATTTTGATACGCAATATGATGCGCGGGACTATGTGAGGATTTGGATAGATAACATTCTAGATATCAATCCGGAAAGGTTTCTTTACGCATTAAAAAGACTGACGGTTAATAAACAATATTTTAATGATGTTCTTAGTAAACACTGGGATCTTTTAGGAGGGGAGGATGCTGTTCGTCAATTAGATAGACTGCATGGCAAGGTGGCCAGTGGATTATTAAAAGGGTTAAGTGATCTTCGAAATCAATATCTCAAAGACAATATAAAAAAAGAGGCATTAGATCACCTCGTCGTTGTTCTGGAAGAAGCGATTTATTCTCATCAACTAGATGCGGATAGGGCGATGAAGGGGGCTGATTTAAACAAGACATCGGGTAGCGGCCCAGGAGGTATCGACCTTACTTCTGACAAAGCATTACAGATTCAAAATAAAGAGGGAGCAATTCAATTTTATATGGATCCTGCCATGTTGGCTAAGCTGAAAAACACCACGGGCTTTGTTCCGGTCATTATTAATATCCAGCCTATGACGGATTTGAGAATATTTCTGGAAAGCGCTTAAATCAACTTGCTCATCACATCTTCCCGCATTACAATGAACGCCATGCGACACTACTTTCGAATCCTTTGTCTTGGTGTTTTGATCCTGACCTCTCTGTTAAGTGTCTTGGCATATGCTGAGAATTCATTCAAGAAGAATAATCCTGATGGTTACAAGTACGAATTTGCTCGCAGTTATATTGGCGCTTTAAAGTATTTCTACAATGTCAATCAGCGATGGATCAAAAACCCTCCCAAGAAGAAGTTTAAAGGCGATGATTTTAAGACGATTCGAGGCAGTATCGAGTATTTGGTTCAGGATAATTGGGATTTAAGAGTCGCCAAAAACTACATGGTCAGATATTTGTATTCTCCGAATTCCTTGATGCGCAAGGTATCGGATATGCTGATTGATTCTTGCGAAAAGGACATCGCGCTAAACAACAAGGCTAAGAATCTCTGGCAGGACTGGTTGAATTTAAAATCGGCAGGACGTTTTAAGCCTAAGGACGAGAAGAATTTTATTGCGGCTCAGCGGGATATTGAGTTGAAACGCAAGGAGTCTGATAAAAATGTCGTCGAGGCATCTATCTTAATGAGCAAGGTTTTGTTGAGTCAGGATAATCCCAATGATAAAGGAAAATTGTTGGTGATTAATGAGAAGGAACGCAATAAATTAATCGATGATCTAGATTCTTATGGCAAGGAGGTGATGGACTGGGGACTGAAACCCGGCCAAAGCACCTTTAGCGCTTCCATCGCCGTCATCCGAGAGGTTCTGGAAGATCCTGTTTTTATTACCCATAAATAGTCTTCATGTCCCAACTGTTTCAATTCCCTGAAATTTGTATCACCGAAGCTTCCGCTGGCAGCGGAAAGACGTATGCCTTAGCCAAGCGCTACGTGCAGCTCTTGCTTCAAACCGCCCGCGATAATCCTCAAAGTTATAAAAACATCCTAGCCATCACCTTTACGAATAAAGCGTCTCTTGAGATGAAGACAAGGGTTTTGTCTTTATTAAAGAAGATTGCGCTGAATCAATTAGGCAAGGATGAAGAGAAGGGGATTCTGGGGTCGCTTGGGATGACGTCGCAACAGGTGCAGGTCCTGGCCTTTGGGCTGATGGAGTCGTTGATTCATCACTATCATTTCTTTGCGGTGAAGACGATTGACAGTTTCATTAATGCGATGTTGGCCGGCTGTGCGTTTAAGATTAATCTCTCCGCCCGCTTTAAAATTCAGCGCAGCTCGGCGGATTACCTCGAGCAGAGTCTGGATCAGTGGATTGCACTCAGCCATCAGAATGCCAAGATTCGGGGGCTGTTGGATGATTTCGTGCATCAATACCTGTTTCTAGAAAACCGCAGCGGGTGGTTTCCTAAGGAAGATTTGTTGGAAGTCTTGAAGGTTCTCTTCGGTGAGTTTAATACGTATCAGAAATCCTTTATCACCTTTGGGGTGGAAAGCAGGGATTTGTATCTGGCAAAGAAGGATTTCCTGGAGCTGTGCTCGACGATCTGTTCCTTAGCTGATCTTTCTATGAATAAGTCTTTCTTAAGTAAGTTGTCTGAGTTCGTACAGGAGCATCCGGTGTCCTTTGATTTAGATGATCTTAGTAAGTATTTCTCTTATCCGGAGTTTCCGGCCAACAAGGGGATAGAGGTAGGTCGTGATTTGGAAAAAGTTTGGACGAAGGCGCATAACGCCGCACGGGATTTGTGTCTGGCCGAAAGCTATGGCGTCTTTAATCCGTATGTGCTGATCTTTCAAAATGTGCAGGCCCTTCTGGCTGGGCTTTGTTCTGATGAGGATATTCTGTTTTTAGAAGAGCTCAACAAGAAGGCGTCCTTGCTGATGGACGAGGGAATCAGCGTCAGCGAGCTGCAGTATCGTCTCTCCGCCCGATTCCAGCACTATCTGATTGATGAGTTTCAGGATACCAGCATGTCGCAGTGCCAGAACCTGTTGCCGATGTTGCAAGAAGCTTTATCGACGGGCGGTTCTTTATTTCTGGTGGGGGATAAGAAGCAGGCGATTTATTCATTTCGTGGGGGAGAAAGCCGTTTGTTTGATCATCTGCCCCAGGTGCTGTCCAATGCCCCGGTGCGTCGGGATTATTTGACAAAGAATTGGCGCAGTCATAAGGCGATTGTGGAGTTTAACAATAAGATTTTTAGCGCAGAGAATATTATCGATATGCTGGATCGTCGAGCGGATTATTATCAGCAAAAGAAATCCTCGGATGAGATTTTCTTTGGCGAAGAAGCCGCTGTGGCCTTGCAGGCTCCCTTTGAACATGCCCATCAGGAGGTTAGGGAGGATATGCCCCATGGGTATGTTTCGGTGGAACATATTGAAGGCCAGAAGAAGCAGGAGCGCGAAGAGATGATCAAGGTGCGTTTGTTTGAGATCGTCGCTGATGTAAGGAGCCGTTTTAAGCTAAAAGATATTGCCATTCTGACGAGAAGCAACGGACAGGTGGAACAGATCACGGCGTGGCTTTTAAGTCAGGGGATTTTCGCCCAGTCGGATCGCACCAGTGATATTAAGAATCATCCGCTTATTGTTGAGCTGGTGGATTTCTTACGATTTTTAAATTCTCCTACCGACAATGTCAGCTTTGCCAGATTCCTGTTGGGGGAAATTCTGCCCAAAGTTTGTGGATTATCTCAAGAGGAGCTTCAGGCGTTTTTGTTTGATTGTCGTCTCAAGAAGACAGCTTTAGGGGAGCAGTATCTCTATAAAGAGTTTCAAGGACGGTATCCTCACATCTGGGATGAGTATTTTGAAGAGTTCTTTAACCAGGTGGGGATCTATCCTGTGTATGAATTGGTCGTCAGTATTTACGATCGTTTTCGTCTGAAAGGCTTTGAAGAGGCTCAGGGTTTCTTCATGCATTTCTTAGAGATGATTAAGCGTCGGGAAGAATTTAGTTGTGACATCGAAACCTTCATCCATTATTTTGATGAGTTGCAGAATGAGGAACGTTTTGTCCCGATGCCGGTTTCAGACGCGATTAAGGTGACGACGGTGCATAAGTCCAAAGGTTTGCAGTATGAGGTGGTGATTATTCCTTTTCTGGAAATGACTCTCCAGACATCCAAGGGGTCGCAAGGTTCCTTGTCCTATGTGTTAGATTCTTCCGACGAGGGTTTGCGAATGCTCAGACTCAAGAAAACCTACGGTCGTTTTAGTGAGCGGTTGAAGAATCGTTATGAGCAGGAATATCGGGACTCCTTTGCCGTGGAACTCAATAATGTCTATGTCGCCTTAACGCGGGCGGTGTCAGAGATGTATGTCATGATACCTGAGAGAACTGGAAACAGTATTAATCCGGTGCAGTTCTTGATTCCTGCCGATATAAGTACCCAGGGGTTGAAGCTATCTTTTGCAAAGCCGATTGAAAACCCTGTTCCTATGACAACTCTTGACGCCTCCTTCAATCGTCAATGGGTCAGCCAATTAAAAGAAGATTTTCCCTTCGAAGATAGACAGAAAACTCAATTACGTCTGCAGGGTGTCATCATGCATTTTTGTCTTTCACAGATCATTCGTATCGATTCTCCGATGGCTGATCTGGTAGCCAAGGTGATTGAAAAGGCCAGGATTCATCTGGGGCAGATGGTCGATGCAAGGTTTTATGCAAAACAATTATCAGATTTCTTGTCCCGCCCTGATGTGTCGCGTTTCTTTGAATCCCAAGACGACGTCGAGATTCTCTGTGAGCAGGAAATTATCAATCGTTTTGGCGATGCCAAACGTATCGATCGTCTGATGATCTTTAAGGACAAGATTTGGGTGGTGGATTTTAAGACGAGTAAAGCTGAGGAAGACGAGCAGAAGAAACAGATGAAGGAGTATGAAGAGTTGGTCTCCCAGCTTTATCCTAAACATAGGGTGGAAGGATTCTTGGTTTACTTAAATTAGTTTGTCATCCCCGAACGCTTTAGTCGGGGATCCAGGCCTGTCTGCCGTAGGCAGGGTTAGCTAAAGTTCTAGGTTCCCGACAAAAACATTCGGGAACGACATGAGAAATGATATGAGCAAAATAATAACAATTCCATTTACCGACGATTTCATCGAACGCTTGGCGGATTATATCCATGAAGAGTATATTCTTAAAGGAAAAGATCTGAGGCAGGTGGCGATTGTTTTTGGCGGGCATCGGCCTTATTTGTTTCTTAAGAGGGCGTTAGCACGTCGCTGTAAAGCCGTTTTTTATCCGCCCAAATTCTTTAGCATTGATGAATGGATGAAGCATATTGTCCAAACACAGAAATCTTTTCAGCCTCTGTCTTCGCTGGATCACTGTTACTTGATCTATGAGTTAGCTTCAAAGCATACGCCTGAATTGTTAGAAGGACGGATGAGCTTTGCGTCGTTCTTGCCGTGGGCTCAGGAGATTCTTTCCTTGATTGACCAGATGGATTTAGAATCTGTCACCGAGGATGCTCTAAAGAATCTGAAGGCCCAGGCTCAGATTGGTTTTGATGTGCCCGAGGGGATTGGTCATTTGTTAGAAAGTCTGTTTATTCTGCGTCAGACGTATCATCAGGAGTTGGAGCGGCGTCAGATTATGGCCCGGGGGTATCAGTATGATTTAGCCTCGAGACTTGTTGCGTCGATGGATTTGAGTGTTTGGCAGGAGATTCTCTTTTGTAATTTCTTTTATCTGCACCGTTCCGAGATGAAGGTGGTGGAACATTGTTACAAGCAGGGCAATACCACGCTGTTGATTCAAGGGGATCAACGACGATGGCCGGCGCTGAAGCGTATTTCTTCCGTCCTGGGACAGGATATTCTTGAGGGCAGGGAGGTGATTGAAGGGGATTTTGATTTGAAACTGCATGCGGCTTTTGATGCTCACTCCCAGGCAGCTATCGTCAAAGGGATTTTGAATCAGATTTCCAATCCTGAAAATACCGTTATTGTTCTTCCTCAGTCGGATTTCATTCTGCCGCTCTTGTCGGCCATTTCCGGAGAGGTCAAAGAGTTTAATATTTCCATGGGCTATCCTTTAAAACGAAGCGCTTTGTACGATTTGCTTGACCGAGTGTTGACGGCACAGAAATCTCGTCAGGAAAAGCTATTTTATACCAGAGACTATCTGCGCGTCCTGCATCATCCCTTGGTCAAGAGTTTAGATGCCTCTAAGGTTCAGGTCATCCGAGCCCTGACGCATCAGATCGAGGAGATTCTGACCGGTCAGGTGTTGTCTGAACTCTCCGGACAGTTGTTCTTAGATTTGGATGCCTTGGCTAAGGACGAGAAGATCTTCGAGGAGACGATGAAATCCCTGACGGCGATCAATGTTCCTGTTACCTTGGCAGAACTTCGCTCGATGCTGGAATTCTTGCACGATATTCTCTTTAAGCGCTGGCAGAAGGCTCAGACGTTTAAAGACTTGGCCGTGGTGTTAGGAGAGTTTACGTCGGTGATTCGTCAGACGAGCGCCATTGCCCAGTATCCCTTTAATGATCGTATTGCCCTCTATCTGGAGAATCTCAGTCAGGAATTGCAATGCGCACAGTTTGCTTCTGGGACCTTTGTGCCGTCTGAGATGTTTCGTATTCTTGAGGACATCCTAAGTAATCAGATGGTGGCCTTTACAGGTTCACCTTTAAGGGGGTTACAGATCCTGGGACTTTTTGAAACACGCGCGCTGAGTTTTGAAAATGTGATTGTCGTCGATGTCAACGAAGGGATTCTGCCTAATCTGAATATCTATGAACCCTTTATCCCTAGGGATATCATGATTAAATTGAACCTGGATCGTCTGGAATTGGAAGAAGAGATTCAGCGATATGGATTTATGCGCCTTATTTCCTCGGCGAAGAAGGTTCATTTGGTGTATCAGGAGAGATCCGATCGGGAACGCAGTCGTTTGATTGAGGAATTGATTTGGCAGGAAGAGAAGAAGGGTAAGCAGTTGGACATTGTTCCTATCGAGCGCGGCCGTTTTCCTATTGCGGTGACGTCCAAGCCAAGGATGATTGTTAAGACGCCCTCCATGATTGAATTCTTAAAAGGGATGACGTTTTCAGCGTCGAGTCTCAATACCTATTTAAGAAATCCGTATGAGTTCTATGAGAATTATGTTCTGGGTCTTCGGGAGCAGGATAACTTGTTGGATGATCCACAGGCTAAGCATATCGGGACCTTTGTGCATCATTTCTTAGAAGATGTGTTTAAGGGATTTATCAACAAGAAACCTGTTCTAGATGCTGAATTTAAGAAGTATTTTTTTAAGGTCATGGAGAATCGTTTTCAGGAGAGCTTTGGGCAAAAGCAAAGAAGTGATGCGTTTTTGATGAAAACCGTCTTAGAAACCCGATTTGAACGTTTCTTCGACGTGGAAAGAGAGCGCTGCCGTTTGGATGTGGATGTCATCCTGTTGTTGGAAAAGAAATTCAATGAGGAGATTGATCTGAATGGTAAGCGTATTAAGATGACATATCGGATGGATCGTATCGACAGATTGGTAGATGGTAGTATCCTGGTTGTGGATTACAAGACGGGAGGAGCCGAGCTGATTCCGAAATCCTTTGATGAGCTTTTGGAGTCGTCCTTAACCAGGCAACAGGTGCGAGATCAGCTGCTGTCCTTTCAGATGCCCATGTATTTGGAGTATTTAAGCAAGCAGTATCCTAATACGTCGGTGAATGCGGCCTTGTATCATTTAAGAACCAACACGCTCGAGAAGTTTGTTAAAGGTAAGGACCAGGAATTTTGTCAAAACGCCATCGCCGCCGGATTAAAGGCGTTGGATTTTATCACGGACGAGATCTTCAATCCGCAGATTCCTTTTGTGGATGACAATGCTGTTTCCTCTCCCCCTGTGGGAGGGGTAAGGGGAGGGGGAAATTAAAATGATCCGATGGTTATTTATCTTTTTCTTAATCGTGTTTTCCCATCCGGCCCATGCCCAGCCTCTAAAAGCTCAGGCCGCTCATGTGGTGTTAATCAGTTTTGATGGTCTAAGACCAGATGCGATTACGGAATTGGGCGAAGATAAGGCGCCGGCTTTTTATCAGATGATGAGGGAAGGGGCGTTTACCCTCAATGCCAGAACAGACCATGACTTGACCGTCACCCTTCCGAATCATGCCTGCATGATTACCGGATATCCTGTGAAGGGGGACTATGGCCATCACCTGACAGAGAATGTTTTAATGCCGGATAAGACGATCCATGATTTCGCGGGCCGGCATATTGATAGTATTTTTGATACCTTACGTAAAAATAACGCGCATAGCGCCATGCTGTCGTCTAAGTTGAAGTTTAATATTTATCAGAACTCCTTTCCCATCGATACCGTCGCCCTGACGGATTACGATGACATTCAGACCCTTGAGAATTTCATAAAGTTGACGAGAACAGGATTGCCGGATTTTGTGTTTTTGCATTTTGCCGGGGCCGATCGTGTGGGTCATAAAGAAGGATGGATTGTGTCGTCGGATTCTTCCTATATGGCGCAGGTGGAAACCCTGGATGATTATTTAAAGCTGGCCTTAAGAGCAATTCAGTTAAAGGATGAATTAAAGGATTCCACCGTCGTGATTGTAACGGCCGATCATGGAGGGGAAGGGATGTCTCATTCTGACCCAAAGAACCCGTTGGATTATACGGTGCCCTTTATTATTTGGGGAAAAGCTGTTGCTAAAGGGGCTGATTTATATAAAATCAATGCGGATCGACGTAGGGATCCCTTAGAGCAAAGAATTCCTTATGACCAGAAAGATCAGCCTATTCGCAATGGAGACGCCGCTAATGTCGCACTGTCCGTGCTGGGATTACCTTCCGTAGAGGGCTCTACGATTGGCAATGAGAAACCTTTAAAAATTCATGGGGGTAATAACTAAATGCCAAAATCTATTTTAGTGGTTGATGATGAGTTGGTTGTACTTGAAATTGCCAAACGCAGAATTGAAGACAGAGGTTACGAGGTTCTGACAGCCACCAACGGAATAGAAGCCCTGGATGTCCTCAAGAAGAAAATTCCTAATTTGATTTTGCTAGATATTCAAATGCCCCAAATGAACGGGTATACCTTTGTTATAGAAAAATCTAAAGATCCGCAGTTGGCTTCTATTCCTGTGATTGTTTTAACAGCCTATGGTGAAATGGAACCCCTTTTTAAGCGTCACGGCATCAGAGAATATCTTTTAAAACCCCTTAAACTCGAGGAAGTTCTTGATAAGGTGGACGCCTTGGTGGGGGGATCATCGAGTTGATAATTAGGCTTAAGAGAGCGTATGCTTGCAGTAGGGGCAGTTTAAACTGGCGGATCACATGCCTGGAGCGGCGGAACGATGCGAATGACAATATCTAACAAAGCTGTAACTCTCATCGAGATTTTGGTAGCCACGGCTATCGCGTCTATGGTTTTATTTGGCGCCTTGTTGTCGACGACAGCTCTTCAGAAAAGCGCCAATGATTTTGGTTCCAACTATGTCAATAGATCCGAAAGTTCCGCAGTCTTAGACCACATTTTACGCAATGCTGGTTTAGCCATGGGCAGTGACATGGTCCCTGGCTCTGATAAAGGGGTTCTCATCGGAGCGGATGAGACGGGCGATGCGAATACGTTTTGCA
>JADFYF010000038.1 GCA_015233165.1 Candidatus Omnitrophota bacterium | reverse complement strand
TCCACAATAACATCATCATCTGTAAATATAAGGATCTCTCCTTTTGCTTTTTCTATGGCAGTATTTAATGCAAAAGATTTTCCTTGTCTTAATTCATGATAATAGAATAAGCGATTATTAAACTTTAGTTGAAGATTCTTTATTATCAGATCAGTTTGATCTTGAGAATTATTATTAATAACAATGATTTCATATTCAAAAGATCCATCCACCTGAAGTAACAACATGCTTTCCAGGGTGGTTCTTAAATGATCGCAACGATTGTATGTAGAAATAATAATCGAAAAAAGAGTCTGCATAGGGTTATTTCTGGGTTAAATATATGTTTTTTATCTCAATAGCTCTACCGATTTGAATGAACAAGAAACTCCATCGTTTCAAAAAGTCAGAAACATTAAAAGTAAAGATAACACTAAGTATGTTTTTAATTATTTCAGCTATTAAATAGCGAGGTATTCCAAACTAATAGATTAACGAATTATCGACACTTCCTTGTGAAGTGCTTGCTATGTAATATTTACCCAAAGAGATATTCCATTGAGCAATATATCTTAGGCTCATGCGTTTAACATCAACTGGATGTGTTACTAATGCTGATCCACAATAGCAGAGGAATTTATTGTTTTGAATTAATCTTGAAACAAATTCGGTATCGTCACCAATTATCCTTTTTCCTGGTCCAATATCTGTACGAAATAAGCCTAACTCTTTAAAAATCTCCTTTTTGAAAGCAAAATTGCACCCTAAAAATTCTAACATAGGTTTTTCAAGCTTATGTGTTTCAGGGCCATAATCATACATGACAATTGGACCTTTTAAGATATCTGAATGATCTTTAATCCACCTGGGAGTGTTCAGTGGATATTGCGGCAAGACTCTTCCCCCAACAGCATCACAATTATAAGTTATAAAACATCCTATAATATTATTTAACCACTGTGGATCAACAATGACATCATCATCCGTAAAGATTAAATAATCACCGCAAGATTCTTTAATACCTCGATTTAGCGCGAATCCTTTACCTTGTTGGTTTTCCAAAAAATATTTAATTTTATGATTAGTCTTAGGGGAAAAAGACTCGACGACCCTTTGAGAGTCATCAGTTGAATTATTATCAATAATTAAGACTTCATAAGAAAAATTATTGTTTAAGTCCTGTTTTAATATGCTCTCAATACAATTATATAATGTCAGAGCACGATTATATGTGGTTATGATAATACTTAGATCGGTCATATTAATCTTTATTAATTACTTTTCTAAAGAAGTCTCTGAACCAATTGATGGAACTAGGCAAGTTTAATTCTAAGGCTCGTTTTCTAGCAGATTCACCCATTTGAAAACACAATTCTTTGTTTTGACTTAGCAAACGGATTGCTTTTATATAATCATGAGGTTCTTTACAAAAAATGGTATTTTTTTCTGAGCAATAATCTCGAATTGAACCTACATCAGATACAATTTGTGGGACTCCACACGCCAATCCCCCAACGATAGAATTGCTTCCAATCGTATCTTCCATTACTGATAAACTTGCCTGAGACTGTTGTAGAAGTTTTAAGAGCTCTTCTTCTGGAATGTATTGATATAGCTCAACATTATTAATATTTTCAAATATAGGGTTAAGATTTAATTTTCCTGAACAAATTTGAAAAGTAATATCCGAGCATTGCCCTACAATTACTTTTAAAAGTTGCATGTCTCTTAAAATACTGCCAATAACAATTACTTTAAATTGAGAGTTATCTCGATTCAAGGGTGGATGATAAAAATCGCTATCAACATAATGAAACGTTTCATGTACTTTATGGCCATAACCAATGCGTTTTAGAAAATCAGTTAAACTGCTTCCATATACAAGTATGTGATCTAGTTGATCTAAGGCTTGTTGGATATATTTCATTCGCCATGTTTTTAAAAGCAACCCTTCAGGCAAATGGACTAATCCAACCATTGGCTTTTTTATACCTTTGAGTCTTAAATTAAGAGCCAGTTCTTCTTGATTGGAGACTCCTATGGGGGATAGATACTCCATAAAAAAGAAACAATCAGTGAATGGAGCAACAATTCGAGCGTAGTATTTGGTAAGATTGATTCTACTTTGTACCTTAGGAGAATTACAATATAAAGAAAAAGGATAGCCCAATTCTTTTTTAAGACATTTAGCAAAATAAGTCATTCCAGCATGATTGTTCTGTGTTCCAGGCCAAGTGAAACAAAAAGATTGAATCCGAGGAGAATTGATCATTTTTATATTTTTCTAATAACCTTATTGATTTGTGCGAAATTAAATAATGCCCAGCAACGATACAAGACTTTTTTATACTGATCCTTTTTTATTAGAGATTTAAAATAAAAAAATAAGGTTTGCATTAAAAACCAATAAGGAATGCCAAAAGGTTGATAAAATTTACTTTTTGAGAAATCTATTATTTCTTGATATTGTCCTTGCTGAGAAAACCATTTAAAAAAATATTCTGGTGTAGTTCGAGATACGGGTACCTTGTGATAAACAATAACAGAAGGCGCATATAAACTCTTAACTCCATTTTTATAAAGCCGCATACACATTTCAGTGTCTTCAGCAACGATCTTTTTAGTATTAAATTGACCAAATTTCTTGAAAAGTTTTTTTCGAAAAACAAAATTGGCGCCAAAAAAGATGTGTTTTCTAATAAAATCTAACTTGTAATTAGAATCAATAATAAATTCATCTTTCCCATAGTCTAGCATTGCTAAAGCACCCATTAGCGAACCAGAGATCCAAGAAGGCTTATCTCCCTCCCACAGCGGTAAAATCTTTCCCCCAATAAATTCAATTTCATTGTTGGGTTTAGAGAAGATTTTATTAATTTCAAGTAAATAATTTGGGTCAACAATGACATCGTCATCTGTAAAGGCAAGGACATCTCCCTTAGCTTCATTAATAGATAAATTAAGCGCATAACATTTTCCTTGTTGAGCTTCGAATAAGTAACGTAATTTGTTGCCCAAAAAAGGTACATATGACTGAGCAATATTTTTAGTTTGATCAGTTGAATTGTTGTCGATAATTAATATTTCATAATTTATATCAGGTGAAAAATTAAGTTTTGTGAAGCTCTCTAAAGTATCTTTAAGACTTTGACACCTGTTATAAGTACACACAATAATTGAAATAAAAGGCGTATAATTCATAATTAATCTTTTAAATTAAAGACCAGAGATGGTATTTGAATGGAGTTAAGAAAATTTTGAACCAGCGAATTTAATTCAAAATGTTTTTGAGTAAAAATTATACCATTTTTAATAAACACCTGTCTTTTAGCTAAGTTTAATTCAACGGCTTTCTTCATGCCTTCAAAGACTCCTTCAACATTTTTATCAACTAAAAAACCAGCCTTGCTTTGATTTAAAAGTTCGGTTGGCCCTGCACACTTCGTTGCAACACAGATGTTCCCACAAGCCATAGCTTCTAAAAGAGCTATACATAAACCCTCTATATCACTGGAATTGACATAACAATCCGAGGCGTTGAGATAATCAACAATGTTTTCTTTATAACCAAGAAAAAAAATTCTCGTCTGAGACTCCATTTTCTGAACAATGGATTGAAGATTTTCTTTTTGATCTCCATCTCCAATAATAAGAAGCCAAATATTAGTGTGCAAATTGAACAAACGATCAAAAGCTTCAAGAATACGATCAATCCTTTTTTCTTTAGATAGTCGGGCAGGTATAATGAAAACAAAATCTTCCATCGGTATATTAAGAGATTGACGCACAGATAATTTCTTATCTGGAATTAAATATATTTTGTTGAGATCAATGCCATGATAAAAAACTATAACTTTATCAGTAGCATACCCCCATCGTTGGATTAATTGATCGCGAATCTCCTGGCTTACAACAATGATCTTTTGTGACAAAAAGCCTCTTAAACTATTAACAAATCTTTGTAGTTTCAATTTGAAGCCCGATTCATGAGTTGGCATAGGGGTTGCCAAGTTTTCATGCATAAAGACATTATTTTTTGTTAATAAATATCCGGCAGCTATGGCTCCTAATCTAAAATCTGTAAAAGCTCCTTGAATAAAAATAGCTTTATTTGCTTTAAGGGGTTTTAAGAATTTATAAGTATTAAAAAAGAGGTTAAAAGATTTTCCATAAAGATCGAAAGGTATTTCAATGATCTCTATAGGTAAATTTTTTTCATTAAAACGTTGGCTAAAAAGTTTTTTGCCACCTGCAGAAATAGCTAGAGTAACTTTGCAACTGGTAAAATCAATGCGTTCAAACCAATCCATCATAACCTTTTCAAGCCCTCCCCACTGTAGGGTTTCTGGTAACCGTCTAAGAAATACAAAATGAGGAATGGAATTATTTTTAAGCATAATTATTTTCATCTCGCCATGAAGTTTCTGCGCTTTGTAACTCAAGTAAATAATTTGGTTCTGTAGCAATTCTCTTTAAATACTG
This sequence comes from Candidatus Omnitrophota bacterium, assembly GCA_015233165.1. Classification (GTDB taxonomy): domain Bacteria; phylum Omnitrophota; class Gorgyraeia; order Zapsychrales; family Fredricksoniimonadaceae; genus JACQCF01. The sequence goes on along the minus strand of JADFYF010000038.1, from coordinate 12,667 downwards.
CATATACGTAATGTTTTGTATACCAATCATAGTCAATAAGAATTTACGTAAATTGTCCGGTTTCATAACGTAAATTCGTTTGCTTAATTCTAATGTGATAGGAACATATTTTCGAGGAGACAATCTTTTTACAAAGAAAGAATGAATAAACTTGCAATTGACTTTAAGAATTTGTTCAAGGGTATAATTGTTTAATTGATCTAAAATCAGAGATAAATGTTTATTGATTCTTTCTGAAAGAACACAGTGAGCTTTAAACATTCGTTCGCTATTAGATGATTGACTCTTATGAAGAATCCGATAACAGCAACCAACATAGTCTATCTTTTCAAAAACCCCACCATTTAGTAAAATACGTAACCATAGATCAGTGTCTTCTTGAGAAATCATTTCTTCTGAAAAACCATCTACTTCTTGTACTTGTTTTTTACTGATTAGGATCGTATGAACAGGGCAAGGGTTTGATTCTATAAAACGATCAAGTTGATTCTTACTGCTAAGAAAAATTTTAACGGTTTTCTTTGATTTACTTTCAAATTCAAGTTCAAAATCAGTAACTGAAACAGTAAGATCCGATTTATTATTTAAATGCTCAATTTGAAGCTCTAGCTGTTTAGGATATAAAAAGTCGTCACAATCTAAGAACTTTAAGAATCTACCATTTGAATTTGCTATACCAGTATTACGTGCGTTAGCCAATCCTTTATTTTCTTGATATATATATCTAATTATACCTTGTTGTATCATGGGTTCTAATACTTTCTTGGTACCGTCCGTTGAACCGTCGTCAACAACAATAATTTCAAAATTCTTAAATGTTTGATTTAAAACACTTTCAATGGCTCCTAGAATGTATTTCTCTCCATTTAAAACTGCAATAATTACGGAGACTAAATTATTATATGACATACAAAAGACTCCTATTTGACTGCCTTTGCACTTATGATCAATTGGTAATTAGGATCACGATAGTCTAAATCATTTTGACTTATTTCTTTTAAACCAACACCATATAAAAATGACGCAGTAACTTTTACATTCCCATATATCTCGGTATTTATTCTTTCCTTTAAGAATCTTTTTTCTAGAATCTTTCTAACAGAGCTTTCTGTAAATGACCAATATCGAATGGGTGAATCTGTTTTATTAGGAAAATGACTAATACCTGGAAGTGTTAATAAAAGAACCCCCCCAGGTTTAAGGATACGATAGATATGTTCAATAGCAGCGTTGAGATCAAAAATTAATTGTAATGTTTGAGTTAAAACAAAACAGTCATATGTGTTAGAAGGTATTTGATCTGCATTAGATAGGTCGGCAATAATAGTTGCCTTAGAATTGTTTGGATCAACATCTAAAATATCTTTTTGTAAAACTTTATTACCTCCGTACTTGACTAAATAATTATCATCCTTTATTTCTAAAGCATGACCCTTAATATCAAAAGCATTTCTTAAAATAAAATTTTCAATATAATAACGATCAATAGCGCCACCTCTAGAAAAACCCCAATCTTCAGCAATGGGACTTAATCGATTTAAATCACCAAAATAAATTTTTCCAATTTCAGGGGGTGTATTTTTTTTCTGAATTAAGTTTTTTATAAATTTTAGAACGCTCATTTAAATCCTTTGAGCAATTATTTAATTGCTAGAAATCCTTCGAAACACATATATTTCATAACAGTCATAATGTCCACAAAGCCTGCACGCATCAATAAATCTCTATTACCTTGTGTTGAGAATGGCTCTAAAACTCCTTTAAGACTTCTAGTTTTTCCAACTATTTCTTCCGAAGAATAGCCTTTATCAATTTTATAATCTGTGTAAATGGTGGTCATCATGTCTTGAAAACGAGCATCTGGACTACGTACTTTTTCAAATAATAGGAAGGCTCCTCCCCAATTCAAAGCTTTAAAAATCCTATCAATAATGACTTGTCTATTTTTTGGTCTTATAAACTGAACAGTGTAATACGCAATTATTAAGTCTGCTTTTTCAAATTGAACATCTAAAATATCAGAAGCTTTAAGAGTCGCTGATTTTAGACCTTTGCAGCGTTCTTTGGCTTTATTAACCATGGGTTTCTCTATATCGATTCCAATGAATTTGGCTTTCTTATTTTGATTACGTTTAGCTAAAGCTTGAGTTAATTTACCTGTGGAACACCCTAATTCATAACAAATAGATTCATCATTAATAAAGAAATCAGAAATTTTAAGAATAAGCTCATGACCTTCCTTGTATAACGGCACAGATTTTGAAACATGCTCATCAAATTTATCGCAAACATCACCACCGAATGACCAGTTAGCATTTTCAGCGTTTATAGAATCTCCTGTTTTTTGCATTTTATTCTCCTTTGAAAAAAAATATTTTAAAAGTGCTTTATTTAATTGCTCTTACACCAACTAACACTTCAAATTTTGGATCGTTAAAATCTAATTCATCATGTGTTAAATCTTGAGAAGCTAGCCCATGAAGATAAGAAATGGCTGATAACACATTTCCATATGAAGTGGTTTGAACATTCCCAGGTTTAAAAAACTCTTCAAACAAAAGCTTTGAAGATTGTCCAGTAAAACGCCAATATTCACCCCAAGCATCAACACCTAAAATTCTATCTAATTTACTTGTCCCATGAGAAGTAGATAATAAAATACCGCCAGGTTTTAGAATTCGATACAGATGTTTTAAAGCTAAGCGATAATCGTAAATCATCTGCAAAGTTTGGGTCAAAATAATACAATCAAATATGTTTGATTCAATGTGATCTGCTTTTGTTAGATCTCCAACAATTGTTGATATTGGATTCCCAGAGGTGTAATTAAGAACATCAGAACAGACAACCCTATTGCCCCCAAATAATTTTGTGTACTTATTATCCCCTATCTCTAGAACGCGGCCTTTTATATCAGATGCGTGTTTATTAAGAAAAATTTCTATGTAGTATCTATCAATAACTTGTCCTCTAGAAAAACCGAAGTGCGGGTCAATAGGTTTTAGACGTCTTAAATCGCCAAAATCAATTTGTCCAATCGGCGGAGATTGTAATTTTTGTTTGATGAATTTAGGTAACAATGAACGGATTATCTTATTGCTTTTATAGAAAAGATTTTTATAAAATTTAGACATAATTATTCCTGTCTTATCTATTGTTACGACTGAGTAAACCACTCATTAAGTTTGTATTCAAAGTCTTGACCATTCCAATTAAGGACTGCAAATCTTGGCAACATGTAACGATCATCATGTTGATTAACTAGCTTTGCATTTACAGTACAAGCATCTGTGAAATCTAAACGTTTTAGAATGCTAATGGTTTCTGATGAGAAATCACCATGTGGATATGCAAAATTACGAATAGGTATGTTAAGTAAATTTTCAAGAAAAAACTTACTTTCTGAAATCTCTTGTTCTTGTTCTTTTATAGTAAGTCTTGAAAGCATCGGATGTCTAACAGTATGTGCACCGATTCTAAATAATTTAGAATTTGCTAAAGATTCAAGTTCTTTAGAATTTAGGGCTAGATAGTCAGAGCGAGTTTCTTTGGGTTTTGTACTCCAAATACGTAAGGACTCAAGAATTGTCTTTTTTTCGTTCATACTTAATGGAATTAAGATTTTCCACAACACATAATGAAGTTTTAGCCGTGATATTGTTGAATTATTAGGGGGTATTTTAATATTAGAAATTTGGAAAATATCTTTATTTTCAATTAGGCTGGAATCAATCTGCCAACTATATTTAATACCTGAAATATTTATCTCTAACGTATTAGGTAAACGCATATTTTCTAAAATTAATCTACCTATTTCATCCCACCAAAATTCCTCTTTACTATTTATTGCCCCTGTTGTTATAAAAAAAGTTGCTGGAATGTCATATTTATTAAGAATAGGTTGGGCAAATTTAAAATTATCTGAATAGCCATCATCAAAGGTAATAGAAATTTTAATTTTGGACAAAGAAGAAAGTCTGTTTTTGTTTGTACCTATTTCATCTATTGATACAGGTTGAGTATATCTCTTAATAACTTGCATTTGCTCTTCGAATCGTTCTGGAGAGACGCAAAGAGACCATGGATCAGACTTAAGATCAACTACCCTGTGATACATTAAGATTAAACCCTGATTGCCTAAGTAGTTCTTTATTCTATTGAATGTTCTAAATCCAGGAATTCTCATAGATTTATTATTTGATCTCCCAAGTAATTTTAGGCATAAAAACACCTGGTGATTGAGTAATAGATTCGTTTGTTTGAATTCGAATTATTTCTTTGCTTCGTTCGATATACGGATGGATCATTTCTTTATCCCAGATTGAAATCTTGATTAGATAAATTCCAGGTGCTAGGAAAATCTGCCCCAAATGAATACGCAAATTCCCAACACCATTTAAAGTGTTAATTTTTAATCCCGCTTTATCTGATCTTGAGGAACAACATAACACTCCATCTGCTCGAGTAATGTTAAAGATAATTATTGGTTGTTCTAAATGCTTCTTAGTTTCATACTGAAATTCAACAACTATGGAATCCTCAGTAGAAAAATCATTTTTGATATTTTTTTGTCCATCAGAAATTATAACTTTATGAATGTCAATTAACCCTGCTGTATCTACTTTAACCCTGTTTTCTGACAAATTAATTTTACGACGCATTTCTTCTTCATTTTGTTGATTAACGATGTTTTGATAATGCGGAATAACTTCACCAACTGGCCCATCCTTTTGAACTTCTCCATGATTCAATAAAACAGCTCGTTTACATAAACTTTGAATCATATCTAATTGATGGGATACCAAGACAATGGTTGATCCTGAACTTAATAATTCACGCATCTTTTGAGCACATTTTGCTTGGAAGGCCATATCACCAACAGCTAAAACTTCATCGACTAGCAATATTTCAGGATCCATGTGAGCTGCTACTGAAAAGCCAAGCCTTGAGTACATGCCAGAAGAATAACGTTTCACAGGAGTATCAATAAATTCACTGACTCCAGAAAATTCAACAATTTCATCAAACTTTTCATCAATTTCTTTTCTTCGCATTCCCAAAATAGTACCATTCAAATATACATTTTCTCTTCCTGTTAATTCAGGATGGAAGCCAGCTGTGACTTCAATAAGTGCTGAAAGTCGTCCATTAATCGTCATGCTTCCTTTGGTTGGCACAATGATACGAGATAAAAGTTTTAGAATCGTACTTTTGCCCGCCCCATTGGGTCCCATAATTCCAACAACATCCCCTTTTTTAATATCAAAATTAACATTTTTAACAGCCCAAAATTCCCTTTCATCTAATTCATTTTTCACAATAGTCTTTCTAAAAAAATTAGGTAAGGAATCTCGGATCGAATTAAATTTCTCGCCCTTTTTAAATTTTTTATAAACCGAATTGAATTCAATAACATTCATTTTAAAAATCCTTAACGATTAAATATTCTCAGCAAAAGCAGATTCATTTTTATAAAAAATATATAACCCAAACAAAAGCATGACCATTGAACTAACAAATGCATAGCCTAACCATATAGGCTCAGGTGCTAGATGGTTAACAATAATGTCGTCAATTCCTTCTAAGATACTACCAATAGGATTTAACAACATAATAAACTTCCATTGCCCAAAAGAGCTGGCATCATAAAAAACAGGAGTAAAGAAAATCCCGAACATCAAAATGATCTCTACGACATATTTGACATCTCGAAAGAAAAGATTTGCTGCAGATAAAAGTAGCCCTAGACCGAAGGTAAATGAAAAGAGGAAAAGAATTAATAAAGGTAACCAAAGCAGATAAATACTAACTCCTACGTTAAAAATGACTAATAAGACAGTCAAAACACACCCAGCAACAGCTAAATCAAACAAACAAGCAAGGGTTGAAGATAAAGGAAGAACTGCTCTTGGGAAATAAATTTTAGTCACTAACGTTCCATTACCAACCAAGGATTGAACAGCAAAACGGATTGAACTTACAAAAAAAGTCCAAGGCAAGACTTTAACAGAAATTGAAAGGATTCCTTTTGTGTCAATGGGTTGTTGAGCAACGACTGCCATAGCTTTTTTTATTAAAATTCCTGCACAAACAGCTATAATTGGCATAAAAATAGCCCATAAAAACCCCATAGCAGCTTGTTTATAGCGCACTCTTAAATCACGAAGGGTCAACATATAAAGCAGATCGTGATATTTTAATAATTCTTTGATGCTTTCAAACATACCAATCCCCCTAAAAAAATTTCCTCGATCTAGCCGAGGAAATTTTTAAATATCTTATGAAATTATTGGCCCCATTTGTTCTTAAAATAACCAACTGTTTTCTTTAACCCCTCTTCAAAATTTACCAGAGGTTTATAATTAATCTTTTTACTAATTTTAGTAATATCTGCACTTGTTTTAAATACATCTCCAGGACGAATAGGTAACAATTTTGGAGAAATATTCTTACCTATGATCTTATTTAAAACTTCGACTAAATGTAAAACAGTGTTTTCTTCTCCGTTAGCCACATTAAATACTTCATGTTTAATTCCTGGTGTGGTGGCAGAAAGAATATTTGCTGAAATCACATTTTCAATATAAGTAAAATCTCGAGATTGCTTACCTGTTCCAAATATGGGAGGTTGTTCATTATTTAAAATACAATGAATAAATTTGGGCACCACAACTGCATATTCATCATCTAAAGCTTGTTTAGGCCCAAACACATTAAAATAGCGTAAACACACTGTTTCAACTCCAAAGAATTCAGAAAATATACGGCAATAGTATTCGCCTGTTAATTTGCTAAGCGCATAAGGTGAAATTAAAAGTGGTAGTTGGGTTTCCGTTTCAGGGAATTGATCTGTGTCTCCATAAACTGAACTAGAAGAAGCCATAACAAAACGTTTGACCTTGTTCTTGGAGCAAGCCTGTAACATGAAAAGGACACCGTCGATATTGACTTTATTGTAGCTTAAAGGATCATCTAAAGATTTTGGCACAGAGCGCAAAGCTGCTTGATGAAGAACATAATCCATCCCCTGACAGGCTTTATCGCAGTCACTAAGGTTAGTAATGTCACCTCGAATTAGTTCAAACTTATCTTTGCCTAATCCTTTTGTAAATTCTAAATTCTCTTCTTTACCAGAAAAGAAATTATCTAATATTCTTACAAAATGACCTTGTTTGATTAAATATTCAGCAATGCTTGAACCTATAAAACCTGCTCCCCCAGTAATTAAAAATCTACTCATTTTGAACCCTTTCATAAATATGAATTGTAAAGTTTAAAGGTATTTATAAATGTACTCTGGAACAAAGTATTCAATACCTGTTAAAATATGTCCTAGGACATGTGCGTGGGCTTGGTTAAGCAATTCCCCTGCTCGTTGAACCATTCCTCTTTGTGTTTCTCCAGCTTTAATGACAACGACAACCCCATCCACTTGCGCTCCAATGATAACAGCATCGGTAACAGGGATCACAGGTGGGGTATCAATGAGAATAAATTCAAACTGGGGACTCAACTGATTAAGCAAATCTTTCATGCGCAAAGAGGCTAACAATTCTGCAGGATGAGAAGGAACTGCCCCACAGCTAATAAAACTTAAATGCTCAATATCGATATTAAAGATGATCTCGTTTAACTGTACTTGACCAGCTAAATATTCACTTAAGCCTTTATGGGGTCCTACACCTAAATAATTGACCATTTTTCCTTTTCTCATGTCTGCATCAATCAACAAAATTCTTGGTTTATGCATGGCTTGAGATAAGGTGATAGCTAAATTTAGTGCTGTGACAGATTTGCCTTCTGAGGCGATAGAACTTGTTATCGCAATGGTTTTTGGATGTCGGCCTTTATTAAGAGACATTAAATTGGTCGTTAAACTTTTATATTGTTCTGAAACAGTTGATTTAGGGTCAAAATAAGGAATTAAGCGCGCATCAACCTTAGACTCCTTCATTTTGCGAACAATCACCTGCTTTTGTTCCTGAATCTTAACGACTTTATCTAATCGTTCTATTCTCTCTTTAGCTGCTTTTTGTAATGCGTCAGTAATTTTTCCCATTAATAAACCCCAATCTGAATTAATTAATATTTATTACAGTTATAATATTTTTGTTTGGCTGTTTGAAACAGACGTCTCTTGTAATTTCTCTTTTAAAGTTTTCACTTCTTTAACCAATGACTTTACCTGTTGTCTATCGTCAAGAATTTCTTCTTTGAGTTTTACATATCGATCATTATAGGTAACGGTTAGACTATTAAGTTTAGCTTTATTTTCTTTTGATGTTTCATTGATACGTTTGTGTAGATTATTGATTTGTTCATCATATTGGTTTTTGTTTTTAGAAATAACAACTGCCAAGTTATGAATTTCTCGTTCTTGATTTTGAATAGTTGCCATTAACCCGCTAACCTGATTTTTATTAAAACTGAAACTTAAGATTGTTACGGCACAAATTATTATGGCAATAGCCCCCTCTATAATCGCTAAGGCTATTAAAATGCGCATCATTTTATGAGAAGAATGATCTGTTGATTTAGAACCAATCGAAGTTTTAAAAGGTGTAGTTTCTTCAATTTTTAGAGAAATTGGAACTTCAGACTCTCTATGTTCTTGAGCTTTTCTTAAAGCCTTTATAAAGTGACTCATGCATATTCCTTTTCTTTATCTTGAATAAACTGCTGAACGGGTGATTCGGTAATAACTTCTTGTAAAATATGTTCATCAATAATCTGAGCTTCTTTAACATAACCTGTTAAAAATGCGCTATCACAAATTTGATTAATGAGTCTAGGAACACCTTTAGAGAATTCATATATTAAATCTAAAGCTTGATTTGTCATATATTCACGATTGCTTTCACTGGCAATTCTTAAACGATGAACAACATACTCCTTGGTTTCCTGCTTGCTTAAAGGAGATAAATGGAAATACACAGAGACTCGTTGTCTTAATTGTTCCAAACGAGCCAAGGAAAGTTTTTGTTTGAGTTCAGGTTGGCCCAAAAGAATGATTTGAATTAATTTTTCAGTTTCTGTTTCAAGATTTGAGAGCATTCGAATTTCTTCAAGAACAGAAGGTTTTAAATTCTGAGCTTCATCGATAATCAATACAACATTATTGTCTTTTTGTAATTGCTCAATGAGGTAGGTATTTAATTGAGATAACATTCTAGCCTTTGAACCCGCTTGGAATTCAATCTCTAAATCTTCCATAATGGTCATAAGCAAATCCTTACTGCTTAAATGCGTGTTGGTCACAAGAGCCACCTGGGTATGTTTATCCAATTTATTTAATAAAGTACGACAGACCGTAGTTTTCCCAGAACCAATTTCCCCTGTAATAACCACAAAGCCTTTACGTTGATTGATCGCATAGACAAGGCTATCCAAGGCTTCAGTGTGTTTATCGCTTTTAAAGAAAAATCGAGAATTTGGCGTTAAATTAAATGGCGTCTCTTTTAAATTGTAAAAATTGTTATACATTTTTTATCCTTACAAACCTCTTAAACTAGAAAACATTATTGTGATAGCAATCATTAATACACCTGCAGATGTCATCCAAAATAGCAGTTGAATTTGTCTTTGTTTATTCTCTTCAATGGATTCAACGGTATTAATCTTTGAAATAGCTCCTAATAAAGGTACCCCTAAATAGGACGTTGCTTCATTAACATCAAGAAATGATTTATCCAAAAATTCGGTTAAAAAGATCAAAGTTACACCAATACCTAATCCTAAAAACAAGCCAATAAAAGTAATAAGAATTTTATTAGGGCTAAAAGGTCTTGTAGGAACGCGAGCTTTTTCAATAATGGTATATTTTGTTCCCTCTTTCGAAGACTGCAATCTTTGAGTGATTTTAGCAGTTTCTAAGTGTTGTAAAAGATTGTTATAGATGGTTTCATTAACGCCGACATCTCGAGCCATGACATTATCCACTTTATCCATCAACATTACTTTATAGAGGTCTTTTTCATTCACAGCTGCCGTACTTGAATTGGTTGAAATTTCACTGACAGCTTTCTGTCCTATTTTTGATAACGCATCTTGAATTTGAGACACCATAGGATTGGTTGTTTCAGCAGATAGTTTGGCATCTTCATAGTATTCCAAATTAGCTTTCTTTAATTCTTGCATTCTTTTATCAATTTGGGCTCTTAATTCTCTAACTTGTGGATGCTGTTCTGTAGAATCAATTAAAAGATTATTTAATTTATCTTTAAGATCAGCAATTTCTGATGATTTAATTTTACCTAGATAAACATGTAATTGTTCTTCAATAAATTTAATGGCATTTGATGTTTCAAGATTTTGAGCTGAAACATTGCGTTGAATAAAAATATCAGTTAAATTTTCAACAATGGCCTGAGTTTGAATAGCTTTGGGAGCAACATAAGAAATTTCAATTATATTCTGACTGATTGGATTAAATTTGATCTCATTTTGTAGTGTTTTTATAAGTTGTTCTTTTTCAGTTTGAGAATTTACTTTAGTATCTAAACGCAATCGTTTGACAAGCTCATTAAGACTATCCCAACCCAACATGGTTTCTTTAATAGTCTGAATACGTTGGGCTGCTGCTGTGGAAACAGCAATATTATTTAATAATGGATTATCATTCTTCCCCTCTTCAACTAATATTTTTGTTGTAGATAAAAATTGTCTAGGCAAAAGATTAGAAATGCTTATTCCAAACACTAAACCAAAAAAAACTGGGACGATTAAAAACCATTTGCGTCTAAAAAATACTTTTAAATATTCCATTATTCCAAAACTAATATTTTCCATAAAATTTCTTTCTCATAATTTACACTGATTATAGTTATAAAGCAGCCGCTTTACCTGCCCCGGCTGTTCCAGCTGCTTGACCAATTGGATTAAGAATTGGACTGATAGCTCTAGTCGCTTTGGCCCAGAAGGTTGCTGGTAAATAAAGGGTATCACCAGGTTTCATCACGTAATTTTCTCTAAGATCACCCTTGTAAAGTAATGCATCAACGTTGACCTTCTTTCTTACAACCTTACCACTATCTGATGGAGTAAACCAAGACGCATTATCCGTAGAGGCAGTCAATAAGGGTAAACCAGCAGATAACAAAGCATCACGAATTGTAATAGTGTCTCCATGCATAAATATTTTTCCTGGAATACCAACTTCTCCTACAACAAAGACAATTTTGCTGTTGTATCCGCTAATTTTGAAAGTGATCTCAGGTTTAACAATATAAACAGATAGTTTCTTAGTTAAAATTTCAACAGCTTGCTCTTTTGTTAATCCGGCAACTTGGACATCGCCTACAAATTCATATTGGATCTTACCTTCTTTATTAATGGTGTATTCTCCGCTGACTTCCGGATGACGCATCACAATGATATTAACAATATCTTCAGGTCCTAAGGTGTATTTACTATTTTGATCCACATAGGCTTTCGCACTTTGATAATGTTGATATTCTTCTGAGCTCATAGTTGCTTTAATTTTATCTTCATTATTAGCAGCCTCTGTACTAGATATTTTTGTATCAGAACTATTTTGTTCTTTTGGTTTATCTCCTGTTTGAACAGCTGCTGAGGTTGGCACTTGTGCATTTAACTGATCCAAAGCTTGTTGGCAATAAGCCAAAGAGGTAAGACATAATAATGTTAAAATAACGGTTATTGCTGATGTAGTTTTTCTTACTGTACTCATGATGAATGATCTCCTTTAATAATTATTACTCAACTTCAAATAAAGCTTCATGGAGCTGGCGAATTTGGGCTAAATCCTCTTCTTCATAAACGCGCCAAGAACGCCAATCACGTTTGGGTTTTCGAATTTTGCCCATTTTTTCCCATCTAATAATGGTTTTTGTACTAATACCTACTATTTGGGTAACTTCTGTAATGGTTAGTCGTTTTTTTGTTTCATGTATCATCATAGCAAATATCTCTCCCTTAAATGGCTTGTATAGCCTAAATAAGCAATTAACGTACCAAGAACATTTTTATAAGTCAAAAATGTTTTAATTGCCTATCAATTATGAGGTTAAGATATTTTGCTAGATTTAATTTGACAGTTCCTCCCACCTAAAGTGTATAAGGGAATAAACAATACTGTCCAGGTTACATCCGGACAATGCTGGAAATTATAGCATAATGAGGCTTTAAAAGTGTACATAATTATACACACTTTCTATATATTATATAACCTATTTGACAACAAAGCTTTATGACAAATTTGCCATATCATTTATATATGTTATACTTGCTTCGTGAATCTTAATTTATCAAAAATCCAAATTCAAAAGTATGTCTTTACAGCTGCACAGGAACAGTCAATTTCTGTGCTTCTTCTACCCTATGCAGAGTTAAGTACGAATATTGAACAGGAATTACAAAATAATCCTTTATTAGAAGCCGATCTTGCATCTGATTCACTCCAAGAAATTCAAATCGAAGACTTAAAACGCTTAAAAGCCTTAGCTAATCTCCCTTTTGAGAAAAGTTTCAATACCAATACTGAAGAAGACTCTGATTATGAATCTCCTGGGGTTGCAATGATGATGACCCTGGAAGACCACTTGTTTCAACAATTATTTTGGGAAATTACTGATCCATTTAAAAGAAAAATTGGTGAATTTATTATTGGAAACTTAGATAAAGATGGTTATTTAACCCTTGAGTGTGA
>JADFYF010000037.1 GCA_015233165.1 Candidatus Omnitrophota bacterium | reverse complement strand
TATTATTGACATAACTGACCGTCGATGTCAGCTTATCTGTTGCGATATCACTCCCTGTAACGGCATCCACCTCCCCATAGTTGATCGTCAAAGTAGGGTCCCCATACTGAGGATTTTCGCCGTAGGTAATTTCCTGCGCGGTACGTTTGGCCGTCGCTGTTCCATCATAAAGATAACTGTCCGTCCTCGATAAATAGACAAACTTAGAGGTCTGATTGGTTGCACTGTTGCTCCACAGATTCTGTGTCTGCCATTGATTGACGGATTTCGCATACATCTTCCCCTGAGCATCAAAGGTATCCTGTTCGCTGGGACGCCCCTTAAGCCAATGGTCTTGTAAGAATGTTGTGGTGGTATAATTGCCGTTAGCATCAGTGACCGTCACATTACCAAATCCCTGAAACTCTCTATAACTTGCATCCCAATTGCCATTGGCATAACTGTAATTCGTCGTGTAACTGTGAGTAAAGGCGTCAGACACAGTGACAGACTTCACAACCTGTTCGATAAACGGCATGAACTTATTTTGATAATGCGCGGAAGAATCATAGACGATATCTGTTGTGCCACCAATACCGTTATCGATATGATTGAGAAGATCAGCCGGCTTTCCTTGATTCATATACAGTTGAGTCGTCTGTCCTTGCACGGCTATTAAATACCCCACCATCCCATCAGCATTCGCATCTAAGAACTGGGTGCTTAAATTAACGAAATTGGCGCCATGAGGAACCCAGTTATCGTCCTGTACCCAACCGTTGCCTGTATTCATCAAGACGTGTGAACTGCTATCATTACCCGTGCCCATAACAATATCCACCAGACCATCTCCGTTGACATCTATAAACTCCGTCGTGCCATTCGTTAAATCTCCCAAACCAGACGTGTTGGCATAACCCCCGCTGATTTCTTGCCAACCACTTCCCGTATTTAAAAAAACTCGGCAAGATCCCCCTTTGAGATAAATAATATCTGCCAAACCGTCGCCATTAAGATCCACCAGCGCTGCGCCTTTATTAAAATCGATATCCGAAGGAGTGCTATATTGGCTGCTTTGCGTCCAGCCCTTAGTCGCTGCATTCAACCCCTTACTGTTGAAATACACCAAATGACTGGGATACCAGTCTGTTCTTGAAACCGCAATGTCAGGATACCCATCCCCATTAATATCTCCAAACCCTGTTGCCCCTGGAACGGTATACCCATAAACGGGCTGACCCAACTCATAGTTGATAAGCGCATCATTAGGCAAGGTCCAAGCGTCATCTTGGGTAAAACTATCTGTCCCATTATTTGTTTTGGCATCTTTGACGTATTGTCCTCCCCAATACATGTCTCTTCTATAATTCTTAACCACATCAGGCAAACCATCCCCATCCATATCCGCCAAGATTAACCCATTGTATCGATCTATTTCAGGACAATTTCCAACAAATCCACGAGGCAAACCATAAGGAGGGTTAAGATTGGATTGCCATCCCGAGGACGAATTCCAAGCTTTATGTTTATTATTCAAATACACCTGATTTGTATACGTTCCTGAACAATTAAAATCATCCCTAACAAAATCAGGATAACCATCTCCATTGAGATCTGCTATCCGTACACCTAAATCTACCCAACGACCACTATTGACCGTAAAAAAAGGAACTCCGCTTAAATCCCAGCTAGTATCTAATTGAAACCCCTTCGCTGCCGTGTCTGTATAACTCAACGTCACCGGAGGCAAAGCCGTTGTTCCGTCGGAACCTAATTGCGAAACACTTTGTAACAAATCTTTTTTGGAATATGCGCTTTGTTTATACGTAAAGTTATAGGTAGCTTGATTATGTGAGTTAACAGACACCGTGATATGATCGATGCGCTTAGCAGTAGTGATATTAAAACCTGCCAGATAAGAAACACCCTTTTGAGAAGCCGCAACATAACTCATATCGACAGAGGCATATGGATTCAACGCCTGCTGACTATTGCCTGTATACGCAATGGACAAAGGATAAAGCTGGCCATTATCCTTGGTATAGGTAACCGTCATGTAATTCCCGTTTAAATCTTCCACCCTGTTTAACGCCCAACGAAAAATATGGCTGGTATTGGCTGGGTCATACTGACGAGAATCATCCGTGTTACCAAAATAATATTTAATCCCCTTCTTATCCGTCACCAGCCAATAATGGCTGATGTATTGAATTCTAGCAAAGGAACCTTCCACCTCAAGGTGATAGAGTCCGCTCGTCGAAGAATCCGCGACCAAATCCTGAGAAGCTCCCTGAAACAAGGTAAAAATATCCGTACTATCGTTATAGGAAGGAACACCCTTCTTCGTCGAGCGCTGAATGGATCCTAAATCCAACGACCAACCCACCCCCGCAATGCCCAACTGACGATTACTGGAACTATACGACACAGCGATATTAGGTTGAATTCCTCCACGACCAGGAGGAACAGAAATAGGAATAGAAAGATTGGCACTGCCCGTAAACGGCTCCACCTGAACGGACGAAGCCTGCACATTAGCCCCCACCCCGCTTGCCGCCACACCCGCCGAAGCGGCCTTGGGAGCTGGCGTTGTCGCTGATTTAGCCGTATCCTGGGTCGGTGTTTGTGCTGGGTCCGTTGTTGAAGATTTGTCCGCTGTTGTCTTCGATGAACTGCTATGGGTTGTGGATTGAGAAGACGTGGATAAAGAAGAAGCCTGAACTTCGTAAGATTGAGAAATCATCAAAGATACATAAAAAGCACAAAGAATAAACGCTGTTCGAACATAGGAATTCATAAGTCTCCTCAAACATCCTTGGTCAATTAGTGAATGCGAAAGGGTAACATATGATTGATTATTTGTCAAATTCTGCTTAATTCAAACCTTATTTTGCGGCAACCATGCGGATACGGGATAGGATAATGCGGCCTCTTAAGGAACCACTTATCCAAAACTCTATAACAATGAAAAATGAATATTTTTTATTCCTTCTGCCACATTCCCTATGTTACCCGACGTAGAAATAACAAAACTTGGACTTCTTAATTTGCCAGATAGTTTAAACCATTTTGCAATATTGCTTACTTTCGACGCCATAATAGTTGAAGACAGTTTAATTTCTATGGGATAAAGATTGTTCTCTGATTCCAAAAGGATATCGACTTCAATGCCGTCTGTGCTTCTATAAAAATAAAGATGCTTCTCATCGCCCCATGTAGATAATCTTTTATACAATTGCGCTACACACGCTGTTTCAAACAATGCTCCCGCCATTGGCCCTTTTAAAGCATGTTCTGCTTCTTGTAAACCAACGAGATAACAGACAAGACCGGTGTCCATAAAATAACATCTTGGGGTTTTAAGGACACGTTTGCCAAAATTATTATGATACGGCATTACAAAGAAAATCAGCCCACTTGCCTCAAGCAATGTCAGCCATTGTTTAATCGTTGGTAACGATACCCCTAATTCTCTTGATAATTCAGCAGTATTGATATCCTGAGCTGTTCGAGCAGCTATTAACTGAATAAATCTTTCAAAATCCCGCAAGTTACTCTCTTTAATATTTCCTCTAACGTCTTTATCAAGGTACGTCTGTACATAGCTTTTAAACCATATTTTTCTGGTTTCTTTATCACTAGACAAACTCTCCGGGTATCCCCCTTTTAATATCCAATCCCCTACTGAAATCTTGTCTGATTTAATCTTTGTTGCCTTTTTAAAATCATTAATATAATCTTCGATGTTTTTAATTTTTGAATCGGTTAAATGCAGCGCTTCATCAATGCCGAATGGATATAAATGTAAAATGGCTATGCGCCCTGCCAATGATTCACTAATCCCCTTCATTAAAGCCCATTGCTGAGAACCTGTCAGTACCCATTGAGCAGGTTTCTTATCTTTATCTATCCTAGCTTTGATATAAGAAAAAAGTTCCGGAACATTTTGTATTTCATCAATAATAACCGGTGGCGCATTTTCTTCTAAGAATCCTCGGGGGTCTTCTGATGCATAGGAACGGACATCCATTTCATCAAGGAGTACATATTTATAGTTCTTAAATAAATGTTGGACCAGAGTCGTCTTCCCTGCCCTACGTGGCCCCCCTACGAAGAGAGCCGGGAATGTTTTTGCTGCTTGAATGAGCGTTGACTCAAGATTTCTTTTTGTGTACATGTTTGAAATTATAAAGTACTACTTTATTTTGTCAAGTTTTTTATAGGCTTTATTTTGCGGCAACCATGCGGATACGGGATAGGATAATGCGGCCTCTTAAGGAACCGCCTGTGTCTGAGTATTTCTCCAGGTTAAATTCGTCCACATTAAATCGATTCGTCTGAGCTTGAACGACGTATAAAAACCTGGCAATCGCCGACCATTGGCCGTCAATATCCAACTGCACGGGAAAACTTCGAATATCCTCTTTATTCATAGCGGCCTGGGGCTGAACATTGACCACATGAATACCAGCCTCTTTAGCTAAAGCCTCTAGTCTTGAAACAATATCCGAGAATTCCGCTCCCTCGGATTCAAAGACGCCTAACACATCAACCAATTTTTGATATTGTGCATCAACCATGGTTTCGGATCGAAGAATCTGCTGACTTTTCTCCAACCTGCGCTCAGCCAAGGCAATATTATCCTCTACATCCCCCCCATGCTCACGAAGAGGTGTCATCACAAACTTAAAGACAACAAACCCTATCGTCAAGGTTAGACAAAGGATGAAAATAACAAGCTCACGTTTACTTAGCTTTATCATTGGATAAACCTTTACTCCTGATATGTTCGGTGATTTTGAAATAATTCAGTTCCCCCTCCATGGTCACACGTTTATTCACGTAATCCAGATTAACGTTATCAAAATACGATGAACTGACAAAGGATTTTTGCATATCATTAATATCACTGCTCCTGGCGGTATAACCCTGCAGACTTAAATGATGGTCTTGATCTAAACTCAAATTCGTTAAAACGACCCCCGAAGGCAGTACATTATAAATCTCTCCGAGAATATCCGCCAAGACCACACGGCCTTCAATAATAGCTCTTAAACGCTGAATCTGATCTTTCTTCTGATTGATTAAAGCGACCTGTTTCTTAGCCTCTTTAACTCTTCCTTCCAAATCACTGAGTCGTGAATTGTTCTTAATAAAATTCAGACTTAAACAAAGTCCGATACTTAATAAAGCCATAACAGCGACAACCCCCAGTCGAATCCCCTGACGATGAATATCCGCTGCTGTTTTAGCCATCTTAATTTCAGAGGGAATCAAATCAATGGAAGGCTCCTGTGTTGTCTGTAAGAATCCTAGAATGGAGGTGATAGAGGCTTTCTCCGAAAGCAGCAACGGAGGCCACACACCATTCTTGGGCAACGCCACTTTGTCTAACGTGCAGACAGAAATTACGGGCACCTTGTATTGTTTCTGAAATTCATCTTTGAGTTCCTCTAAATGAGAATCCGAGGACAATAAAATAATCTGTCCTATAGGCGGGCCTAACTGCTCTTTGACATAGATAGCCATCGTCGCATCCAACTGCACTAAGAACTCTTCGTAGTGCTTTGACTCTATCTCTTTAACTCCCAGGGTAACCGGACGTGAAATAAAAACCTTGGTCTGATCACAAAAACACATCTCACTGCTATGCGAATCGATATCGACCAATACCGTCGTCGTCTGCTGTAGAGGATAATGACGAAGAAACCATTGCCACTGACCAATCCAGCTGACTGAAATCTTATGGGGATTCATCCGCGCCGCCTGCAAAATAGCCTCATAGCGCATAATCAGATCCCGAGGAACAGCGACCATCAAAACCTTCGTGTACCCCTCCGTGCCCTTGTGCAGAGCCACAAAATCAATAATAACCTCTTCCCTGGAATAAGGAATATGATTCCCCACCTGCAAGTCCACCATCGAGCGTAATTCCTGCATATTCGAAGAAGGTAAATCTAAATACCGCGTGATCACATATTGACGGGGAATGCTTAGGATGATCTGGCTGCCCTGCAAAAAAAAGCCTTTTGTCCTACCTACATTCAACAACTTCTGAACCCTACCGTCGTCGGAAACATTCTGACAATCGATCATCTCACCAAAAATAATTGGATAATTATTCGTTAAAGACGCTTGAAACACCTTTATCGAATGATCATTCATCTCAATAACTGTTTTTGTTCTGAATTTCATATTAATCCCTATGCCATGCGACAATAGATAAATCCCCTTGTCCCTGAGGCCTATGAATCATCGCCGTGATGGTGGCCCTGATACCTGTTGATTCGTCGACACCCACCGAAGAAACTTGAAAATATTCAGACGTGTCTATTCCCTGGGATGCTTTTAACGCATTGACAGACAGCTGCTGAGACGCTGATAGTATGGAAGAATCTAGAATACCGTCATCCGGCGTCATAGGAATATTGTCCGCGCCATTGCGCAGCCTTATCAAGGCCTGCGCTGTTTCATCCGCCCCTAAACCAACGGTCATTGCCTTGACAACAGCATGAATCACCGCATCTGAAGCTGTGTTAAAATTTATTTTAAAACCCCCTTGAGGATTCTTTGGAAATACTGTGATGAAGTTCTTTATCTTTCTAAACAAACCGTCATTCATTCCTTTAACCAATAACAGCTCTTCAATACGATCAAAAGGCTTATTCTTACATTTATAGGCAACAGATTGATTCATATAAAAGTCGTCCTTAGCGCCTACAGCACCGTCGATACTCTTAAACGCTGTCGTCGTACTGCTATGCCAATCCACGACGGCAGCAGCCATAGCATCCGCATCCATAGCGCCTATATCAAACTCCTGTAACAGGTGACTGAACACCTTAAAATTGCTCCCATCCATCGCATTTAAATTAATCTTGCCCTGTTCATCTTGGATCCCATACGCATCGCCCTTAGAGGCCTTTCCATAATCAGAACCTAAAGCAACGATATCAAAATGCGTATCCTTGGCAACGGTCACATCTTTGAAATATTTCTGAGGATCTTGATCCTTGGTCCACTTAATTCCACATTGATAAAGAGTATCTTTCTCTGACTTATTTTGAGATAAAAACTGCTGGACATAATTGATACCCGCCCGAGAAGCCGCATAAGCCTTAAGCTCAGCGACATTGTTTCTGATCAACGACAATTCTAACGATGCCCCTTTTCTAAGGCTTAACGCTAAAAGCGATAGAACAGCCAACACCCACAACACCGTTATTAGTATTACACCGGAATTATTTTTAGCCACTCTATTGTCCTGATTCTATTCGTGGTAAATAAATGTCCCGTTTTAATATCACGTCCTCTTGAGGACTCTTAGAATCCCAAAGAATCATCTCAATCCGCACGACATTGGGCAAGGCATTGTCATGCCATTGATCCTTCCACTCGATGTCCTTCATCCTTCCATTGGAATCTCTCTTAATAGAACCATATTGCCATTTAATCCCTTCCTTCTTAAGGCCGCCAACAATAACCTCTCCCTCAGGGACATCCTTCTTTTTCGACAAATATTCAGGCAGGGTCTTCTCCTGCCGTATCAAAAATTCAACAGAAGTGTTTTCCTTAGAGAGGATACTCCCCTGTTTTAGTCTCTGTGTATGCTGGGCAATAATGACCTGGGTTACCTTCCCCCAGTTGGGAATTCCCGTATAAAAGCTCACCCTGGAAATCCCCTTCTTCGTCGAAGAAAGAAAGCTCATTTGATGGCCTTGCCCATCAAAGGAAACCTCCTGAGGATACGAAGCAGAGAAATCATAAACCAAGGCATTTTCCAAATCTTTGGACATCAGGGCAAAAGCATCATAAGCTTCCTGATAACCTTGATTGATTTCCTTAGATCGATAATCCACCTTTAACCCCATCTGAAACGTATTGTAAAGAGTCAGGGCGATAATAGAAAAAATGGTTAACCCTAAAAGAACTTCAATCAGGGTGAAGCCCTGAAGGATCTTATGTTTAAAGTTGTTTTTGAGAGGCATCATACACAAAGGTTGTGACTGAAATTTGACGTTCTTTAGGGCCTGATGGCCATTGAACCGTTAAATCGGCTGTTTTTAAAGACGGACCCGATTCCTTTAACTCTTCCTTGTATTGAAATTTCAAAGACTCCCTGTCCGATGGACTCTCCGGAAAATCCTGACCATCACTTAAAATCTTGGATAAATGACTCTCGACTAAGAATAACGCCTGTGTATAACTCTTCTGTAAATAAATACTGCGATAACTACTTAAAAGAGATTGGGTCAGAATCGTCACGCCAATCGTCATCATCACGACCGCCATAATCGCCTCTATTAGAATCACCCCTCTATGATTCATGCGTATCCTCAAGAATAAACATATGTCCTCGTTGTTCCATGGTTGAAAGTATCACACTCTCCTGATCGTTAAACAGGCGGATACGTGCCTTATCTAGGGTGCCATCACAATATATGTTTATGGTTTGATTATGGTCGATGGTTACAGAATCGGGAATAACAAAAACCCTCCCCATAGACGTCGATACCAAGGAAAATGCCTGATTCGTCTGTCCCTCTGTTGAATCCCCCCGCAGCACCTGATACCCTCTTAAATCATTGACGAATACTAACTTGTAATCCACATGTTCTGTCATAGCTCTGGATTGAGCCCATCGCACCACATAAACGATATCGCCAGCTGTTTTCTTTAATTCGAGACGTTTGAAACTCTTACTAAAATTAGGCACGGATAAAGCGACAATGATCGACACAATAACCATCACCATCAAAAGCTCGACGAGCGTAAATGCTAAGCTATTTCTCATCCTTGTCCCAATTGGTAATATCATCCTTGCTTTCAACGCCATCAGCCCCCAAGGAGGATAAATCATAACTGTCTTTGTTATGTTCCCCGGGATAAACGTAGACATATTCATGCCCCCAAGGATCTTTAGGAAGGGTCTTCTTCTTTAAATAAGGACCATTCCATTTCATCGGAACAGGAGGAGTGCTAGGCTCTTGAATTAAGGCCTTTAAGCCTTGTTCCGTCGTGGGATAATGCGCATTATCGAGTTGATATAAATCCAGGGAGTTTCCCAGATTAGCTTCAATGTCTGTTTTAGCCGCAGTTTTACGCGCCTGGTCGCTGCGTCCAGAAATATTAGGAACAACCATGGCGACCAGCACCCCGATAATAATAACCACCAGCATAATTTCTATTAATGTAAAACCTTTAGTAAGACGCATATATTCCTCCGAGATTCTACCGTATTAATTAATGATCATATTCATTCTAAACATTGGCAATAATATAGAAACAATGACAAACCCGACCAAGGCAACCACGACAATTAACACAAGGGGACCTAAAATGGTCATAAAATTCTGTGATGTTTCCTTGATGGATCGTTCACACATCACAGCCAGTTTATATAAACCCTTTTCAAGCTTTCCGCTTTCCTGGCCGACAATAATTAAATTAAGAGCTATCTCGGAGAAATAACTGCTCCCCTTAATCGCCGTCGTTAAGCTGTCCCCTGCCTTGACCTTCAAAGTAATATCCTGCATTTCATTCTTAAAAAGACTATTATCGATCGTTTCCGTAACCGATTCTAATGCCGCAGAAATCGTCACGCCACTTTCTAACAAGGTTCCAAGCGTCCTGGCAAATAAAGCCATCTGCACCTCTTGAATAAACTGCCTTAAAATGGGAATCTTTAAAACACAATGATCTATCAACAAACGACCCCGTGCTGTTCCTAAAAATTGTTTTAAATAATAACCTCCTGCAGCAGCGACGATAATCATCAACCACCAGAACCTCGAGAAGAAGGAACTTACGGCAATAATCATCTGTGTCGGCAGAGGCAGAACAGCATCAAAATCATCAAACATCACCGTCAACTTAGGCAAGACAAAACTCATGAGAACAAACATGGTCAATAGGCCCACCACCAAAATGATCGCAGGGTACAGCAATGAACTCTTAACCTGACTTCTTATTTGCAAATCCTTCTCGATGAAATCCGCCAATCGGCTCATCACATGAGGGAGTTGTCCTGCCAATTCTCCCGACTTGACCATATTGATATAAAGCAATGGAAAAACCTTAGGGTATAACGCCAAGGCTCCCGAAAGGCTTCCTCCCTCCTTAATATGTTCATGCATCGCTTCAATAATTGTCAGTAAGGCAGGATGTTGTTTTTGACGCATGAGAATTTCAAAACAACGCAATAACGGAATACCAGCGTCGATCATATCGTAAATTTGACGAATAAAAATAGCTACTGTCGCTAATGGTACCTTTAACCCATTGTCCTGAGATGGTCGAGGGCCCTTCTCTTGAACAGAAGAACCCCCTTCCTGAAGTTTAACTTCCAAAGGCGTATAGCCTAACTGCAGAATCTTAGTGACCGCCACATGTTCATCCTCCGCGTGGATAACGCCGCTGACAATCTTCGAAGGACCGTTTTTAGCTAAATACGTATACTGAGGCATAATTAGAGGGTATTTTCTTGAGTTGAACGTAAAATTTCACTAGGTGATGTGACTCCACTGGCCACTTTTTCCCAACCATGCCGACGCAAGGTCTTCATACCTTCTAAAATGGCTTTTTGTTTAATATCAGCCCCTGAAACCCGTCTCATAACCATCGAACGAATCTCATCTGAGAGAATGAGTATTTCACAAATCGCCTGGCGTCCCCAATAACCCGTCATACGACAATTCTTGCAACCGCCCGCTTCATAAACAGTGGCGTGTTGTTCCTGCTCGTTAAGATTGAAATCACGAATAATATCACTGGTTATCTGGGCGGGACGTTTACACGAAGGACATAATAATCGCACTAATCGTTGGGCGATAAAACCTTCAATGGATGAGGCAATCAGATAAGGCTCAATCCCCATATCCATCAATCTTGTAATTCCACTGACCGCATCATTCGTATGCAAGGTAGAAAATACTAGGTGTCCGGTTAACGACATTTGAATAGAAATCTGAGCTGTTTCAGAATCGCGGACTTCCCCGATCATAATCACATCCGGATCACTGCGCAGTATTGAGCGAAGCCCTGCCGCAAAGGTAAGACCAATTTGGGGATGAACTTGAATCTGAATCACCCCCCTCATTTGATATTCGATAGGATCCTCGATGGTAATAATCTTAGAGTCTTCATTGTTAAGCTGGGCCAAACAAGAATAAAGCGTCGTCGTCTTTCCGCTTCCTGTAGGACCAGTTAAAAAAATAATCCCATGAGATTTATTAAGCAACTGATCCAACTGCTTCTTTTCCGAACCAACGATGCCAAGCTCCGGGAAGCTATACAGATTTACTGAATTTAAAATACGAAGGACACAACTCTCGCCATAAGGGGTCGGTAAAAAAGAAACGCGTAAATCTAAATCCTGCTCCTGAGCCTTAACCTTAAAACGGCCATCCTGAGGCAATCTCTTCTCGGCGATATTTAAATTAGACATGATTTTAATACGGGACAACAGGGTGTCCTGAAAATATCGAATATTATCGGGAGATTTGACATCATACAAAACTCCGTCAATACGCGTACGAATACGCAATTGATCCTCAAAAGGTTCTATATGAATATCGGTGGCTTTATCTTTATAGGCTTGAAATAAAATTTGATTGAGAAAATGACTAATAGAGGCTTCCGAACTACCTTCGTCGATAGATTCAACAGCAGAGTCTTCCTGAACACGCTGCATACCCGTCATCATCTTTTCGATGGTTTCAGCACCAACGCCATAATACTCTTGAATAGACTCTAAGATCTCTCTTTCACTGGCTAAGGCCGGAATAATCTTACTTTTAGCAATCGTCGCCAATTCATCGATAACTCTGACATCACCCGGATTACACATAGCAACAACCAGGCCATCCTGCTCAAATCGAATAGGAAGAACCTTGTAATATTTAGCTGCTTTAACCGGAAGGCGGCTTAATATTTCCGGATTAATTGAAAGACTCCTAGGGTAAACACAATCCACATTAAGCTGCTCCGCTACAATAGGAAGAAGCTCTTGCTCGTCGCTGATAAAACCTAGACGAATCAGAACGGTTCCTAACATCTGACCGGTCTTGCGTTGTTCCGCTAAAGCCTGGTCCAGCTGAGAAACAGTAACGACTCCTTTATTAATCAGGATTTGTCCTAAGAGAAGCTTACTTTTGTATGGGGGAATCTTGGTCATTGAAGGGACTGTAATAGGTTTTATTCTTATTATTATCAGTATCCATATCAGGACGTTTAATCATATCTGATTCTGTATTCGCATCCCCTGACATAATATGTGGAGTTAAAAATATCACGGTTTCCGTCTTGGTAATGTTTCTTTGTTCCCGACTAAAGACCTTACCCATCAAAGGAATATCTCCCAAAATAGGCAGCTTATCTTTCACATGATCCACTTCATCTTTAATAAGACCTCCGATAATAATCGTCACCCCATCTTTAACACGAACAATCGTATCCACCTCCGACGTGGAAACAACAGGAACTGAGGATGTGGAACCATTAGAGGTAGATGTGTAGGTCCCCGTCACTGAAGAAACTTCGGGGTGAATTTTCATGGTAATAAATCCATCCTCATGAATAGACGGAGTCACGTGCAACTTAACCCCAACTTCAATAAAACTCACCGCTTCTGCGGTAGTGGCTGCTCCTGTGGCAGGAGTCGTTGTTGTCGATGTGGAATACGGCTGATTTGTCCCTACTAAAATCTTGGCCTCCTCATTATTCACAACAGCAATATGAGGATTCGAAAGGATTTTAGTTTTTCCCATAGAACCAATCATACTCAAAATAGCCCCATAATTGCCGCTATTGAGAGTCCCTATAGCCGTGGTGCTCAGAGGAGGATTAGGAACATTGGACGGTAGGCTAAAATTATTCGTGAAGGTAAGGTTCTTGTTTTGTTTAATAATAGCATCCCAGTCTATTCCCATCTTATAGCTATCATCCAACTCAATCTGGACAATACGCGCGTCGATGAGAACTTCCTTTTCCTTTCGATCCACCGCCTCAATCACATGTCTGATTTCCTGAATCTTAGGATCAATATCAGTCACCATAATTTTATTGGATCGAACATCGGATTGGACGGATCCAATATCCTTGGTCAGCAGTGGGGTGATTGTTTTAACCACATCCTCTGCTTTAGCGTAATTCAATTCAAAAACCCTCGTCTCCATCGACACATCAATATGCTGGATTAATTCCTGCAGGGCAGCTAATTTCTTAGCCGTGTCTTTGACAAACAATTTATTAGAGGCTAAATCTGTTTTCATGACGCCAATCTTGGGACTGATCTGCTCCAATAGCTTGCTAGCCACCCCCTCAACAGGAACATTTTGAATATTAAAAACCTTCCACTCTGTTGGCAAATCCACATTTGTCAAATACTCGACCATGTAGGACGATATTTCAGGAACATCTTCAATCATTAAGGTGTTCGATTGTTCATCCGCAACAATCCTTCCATTGGCGCTCTTAAATTGATTCAGAAGGTTAATAGCGTCGGAGGCTTTCATCGATTTCAAATGAATAATTTGACGATCAATATGTTTCCCGAATTTAATACCATAAAGCTGTTCATATTCCGCACCCGTCATCACCCTGACGATATCGTCTTCCTCAATATAGGCCAAGTCATTCGATTTAAGAATAATCGTCAGTGCATCATGAACCTCGACGTTCTTCAAATAGATGGTCACCCGCCCTTGAACACCTTTTCCGGCGATAATATTAAGCCCGGATTTAGCCGCCACCAACTTTAAGACATCATTGATATCCATATCACGCAATTCCAAAGTATCTAAAATAATCTTCTTGCTGTCATTCTTACTATCCAAAGCCACCGCAGAGGCATCCAGTGTTTCTGGTTTTGTTTCTTCAGGTGGATTCTGGGCGGTGCAGACTAAATAACCCCCTAAGATTAACCAAACAATCAAAAGAAAACTGACAACTTTATGGAATCGAAAGTTAATGAGCATTGATTTGATTTCCTTTAACTTGGACTTCTATATCTTGCCCTTGATACATTAGGATCACCTTGTCTTTTAAAGCACTCTTAATGCTGATCCCATTCTCAGGAGCAGCCCCCTGCTCAATAAAAAATGTCTGATGATTCGTGGTATCCTCAATAACGACCTGAACAGGGTTCGCAAAAACAATTCCGACGACTTTAAGATTATCGGGAAGCTGGCCTGCCGGATTTGACTGTTTAGCAAGATTTTCCTGCTTAGGACTAGAAAAAATATCTCTGGCGTCAATTTGATTTGTAAAAACATCATAAGACCTAGCCTCGGTCATAGAAACCATTGTATCTCTATTATTAAGATCGATCGAAGCTTCAGGAGGTAAAACAGCCAATGAATTCATCATTTTATTTTGGTTAAAAAAGAAATACCCCATATAACCAATACTCAGAATGATTAGTAATAAAAAGAGATGCTCGGAAGTCTTTAATAGTTTATAAATAGTCATCATTTCAATTCGAAAAGTATACTTTCATCATATAGGGCCAGACAACGAAAGCAATATAAAATGAGGATTTCTAAGACGTTGATTATTCTATAAACTCAAGCATCTTTGGCCTGAATGGATAAAGCATGAATCAAGTTCTTAATAGGTTGGAGGGATTCATAAACCATGCGGTGACGGTCAATCAGTTTAATTCCTTTAAAGGTGGATGAGACAATGATCACCCGATAGTGTCCTCCTTCCCTGGCTCCGGCATGACCGGCATGCCTGGCGCTGTCATCGATCACTTGCAGATATTGAGGATGAAACGTATCCTGCAGTATTTTTTCAATCTTTGCTTTCGTCATAGTTTGATATTATACTATAGCTCCTATGAACAAACTTACCTTATCTAATCAATTTTCAAAAACAATCTGTATCCCCTGCATTCAAAAACAACAGCTGGAAATTAACAACTGGCTTAAAAAATATGAAGAAAACTATACCCCCATCTACAGCTCGGTGGATATCAGGGATGCGGGTTTTAAAATTGCCGTTGTAGATACCAACCTGTTTCCTGCCGGTTTTAATAATCTCTGCGAGCATGGAACTGAAGATGCGATCAACTTCTTTAAAAATGCCATCAACAAGCGTGTCCCGGGAGCCAAACGTATCCTTATCGCCGCCGAGGAACATACGCGGAACACCTGGTATTTAGAAAATGTGCGTATCCTTCAAGAGATTATTGAGAAGGCCGGATTTGAAGTTGTCATTGCCACCTTCTTTAATAAGGAACCGTGTTTTTGTGAAGAAGCGGCTCATGCGATTGAACTCAAAACAGCTGCCGGTAAAACGGTTAAAATTCATTGTTTCCGTCCTATTTTAGAAAACATTAAGAACAAAACGACTAGCTTTGATCTGATTCTAATGAACAACGATCTGACCGCCGGCATCCCCGATGATCTGGTCAAAGCCGGTATCCCGATGTTTCCTTCCATCCACGCCGGATGGCATTCCAGACTCAAGTCAGAACATTTCCGTCATACCAATGAGTTGATGAAAGAATTTGCCTACATGGTCGGACTTGATCCTTGGCTCTTCTCCTGCCTTTATCGGGTCGTGGATCATTTAGACGTCAACAAGGAAGACGACCGACAAAAACTGTACCTGCAAGCTAAAGAGTTGTTCGAAGAAATTCAGGCTAAGTATACCCTTCATCATATCGATGAGAAACCTTTTATCTTTATCAAGGCCAACAGCGGAACCTATGGCCTGGGGGTAATCCCCATCGAGAACCCAGAACAAGTTCTAACCCTCAACAGCCGCAAACGCGGCGATCTGTCCCGTGATAAGGCGGCTCAGGAAGTCTCACGGTTTATTCTTCAAGAAGGTGTCCCCACGATTCATCGCATCGAAGAGCATCCGACGGAAGTCTGCGTCTATCAGATTGACAATAATCTCGTCGGTGGATTCTACCGCGTTCATACGGGTAAGAACTCCCGCGAAAATCTCAACTCTCCCGGCGGCATGTCCTTTCAAAAGATGTGTCCTCATCTGGATAAATACGGTAAGGACTGCGGCATTGAACATAACTTAAACATCTTTGATATTTATCGTATTTTGGCTCGTATCGCCGGTGTCGCCGCAACGCGCGAAATTAAAGACTTGGAGCATGGCAAATGAAATTTCTATTTCTGATGGATCCTCTTGAAACTATCACGATGGAGAAAGATACCACCTTTATTTTTATGCTAGAGTCGCACAAACGCGGCCATGACGTTTACTTTCTGCCTGAAGACGGTATCAGCTTTGTGGAAGGAAAACTCTATTTTCATGTCACCAAGGTCAAGCCTCAGGCCATCGCCCATGAACCGTTTATCATGTTAGATGCGGCACATCTATCTTCCGACGACATCCACGCCGTATTTATCCGTCCTGATCCTCCCTTTGACGAACAGTACCTGATGAATACCTGGCTTTTGGATCAGCTGCCAACGAAGGTCGCTGTGATCAATCGGCCCAGTGGCATTCGCACCGTCAACGAAAAGATCTGGTCCGCTCAATTTAAGAACATCACGCCGGATACGATCATCTCGGCCAACAAACATGATTTATTAGCGTTTGCTGTCAAACACACAAATGTGATTGCCAAACCCACCAATGCCTTTGGCGGTCAATCCGTGTTCCATATCGAGGCCGGACATACCAACACCAAGGTTATTTTAGAAACAATCAGTAAGGGATACAACGAAGCCATCATCCTGCAGAGATATATCCCGGAAGCCAAGCATGGGGATAAAAGAATCCTGTTGCTTAACGGTGAAATTTTAGGCGCTGTTCTTCGAGTGCACGCCGAGGGAGAACATCGTAATAATTTCTATGCCGGAGGCAGCGCCGTTGCGACCGTCATCAATAAACGAGATGAAGAGATTGTTAACATTCTTAAACCCCACTTGCAAGAACTTGGCCTTTACTTCGTCGGTATTGATATCTTAGGAGACTATCTCATTGAGGTGAATGTGACCTCTCCCACCTGCCTGCAGGAAATGAATCGTCTCTACAATCAAGCCTTGGAAGAAAAAGTCATTGATTTTGTCGAAAAATTGGTAAAATAGCCACCCTATGAGCAAACTTACCTTATATCATTTCGCCGGTTGCCCGTATTGCCAAAGGGTCAGAAACTTCTTAGACGAGAAACATATTATCATCCCCATGAAGGATATTCATGAAACTCCCTCATTTAGAGACGAATTAATTAAAATTGGTGGGAAAGGACAAGTCCCCTGCCTGGTGATTAATGACAAAGCCCTCTATGAGTCCTTGGATATCATCGAATGGTTGAAGAAAAA
>JADFYF010000036.1:12270-17364 GCA_015233165.1 Candidatus Omnitrophota bacterium | reverse complement strand
CTACCGTTATGGTTGGGGAAGGATCTTCCTCCGATTGGGGATGTGACTCAGGCTATGATGGAATTGATCTTAGCAGCTAAAGGCAAACCTGTTCGCGTCAGAACGGTGGATCGTCAGGCGGATAAGGTATTTACCTTTGCCGATGAACTCCCTTACGATAATGCGAATACAGGTTTTAATTTTTATCATACAGAAAAAGGAAGAAGTTTGGTGATGTTGCAGTTGCAGGCAGCATTTGATATTTATCAGAATTCTCCTCTTCTGGGACTTATTATTCCGATGGTCTCCACCGTTGAGGATGTGGAATGCCTATTTCAATTGATTCAGGACGCTAATATTAAGAATAGAGATTTAAAGGGATTTGTCGTCAGTCTTATGATTGAGAATGTTTTGGCGGTCGATCATATTCAGGAGATTTTAGAAGAAGCCCATCGGCTGGCTTTGCCGTTAGGCATTAAGATTGAGATTAATATTGGGACCAATGATCTGACTAAATCTGTCCTAGACGTGGATCGGGATGATGCGACCATTTCTAATAAGATCAAGGGGCTCAATCCGTCGGTGGCCAGGAGAATTGTTTTGATTGCCCGCGCCGCTGCCTTTCAACAGGTGCCCGTGTGTATTTGTGGTTCTGCGGCCAGCGATGAAAGACGGTGGGCCTTTGCCCTTGTTTTAGTTCAAACGATACCCAAACTCGTCCTGTCTTTAGCTGTTTCTCCCTCCAGAGCAGCCAAAGCTGCCTATTATTTAAAACAGCTTAAGATTGTTATGGGGAAGAGTTTTTTTAAGGAGGGGCCTTTAAAGCAATTGATGGATGCCAATCAACCCCTCCCTAAAGAGGATGACCTTAATGCGACGGTGAACCAGTGGGTTTTAAAGGTCGATCAGACGGTTCAGGAAAGCCCAGAGTTGGTGGATATTATGATGAGGATGGGAGGAAGTATGCAATCCGCCTCTGCTGGCGGAGTACCTGTAAAGAAATTAGAGGAGGATGGCCATCCTATTTCCTATGCCGGCCAAATGAAGGCGGTCGAAGACCCTCGTTTTAGTAAGGAGCAGCAAGAGAAATTCAAGAAAGTAGCTCAAGGCGTTTTTGATTTGGCGACAGGAGACTTGAACGCTCGAGGAGCTAGGATAACCAATACAAGCTGGATTATGAAATACAAGGTCGCTTCTTATAAACCTAATGGTAAAGGGATTTGGAACATTCTAGGAGGGGAAGAAGCAGCTTGGAGGATTCTTTTAAAGGCAAACTATTCTCTCGAGGATGCGGCCTTTATTATTACCTTTATTAGATTCCATGAGTCTTTTGCGACGGAAGAAGAAGCGATTGAAGCTCAGGCGAAGGCTTTTTTAATGGATTTGGTTTTTCAGGTCGCTATCATTGACGGAAAACGTGTTGTGGCTCTAACGGTCCGGGATTTTCATCCTCAGACTCCTTTAGAACTGCAAAGAGCGGTAGGGGGTGTTTATTATGGTTTCCCTTATACGAGCGATATCATCGCCAAGGCTATTGACGCGGCACACAGGGCTACCTTGTCGGCAGCGTTGTTAGATACGTATTTAGTTGGCGGGGCTACTGTGATTGAGGTGGAGGGGCTTAAGGAACATAAATTTGTTTTGACTCCTCAAGGAGCGATACAGCGAAAGAAGCATCTGCAATGGTGGGCCAAGGACTCGACAGACAAAGGAATTTTAGGAATTTCGTATCATGTCACAGCCAATTTAGGCACCGAGAAAGCAGATCTTGATGTGATGCTGGAGGCGTCTAAGAATTCCTATGAGAGTCAGACTACGAAGAATCCAAAATACGTCGTCCCTGTCACCGGCAGTGAATATTCGATCTATGATAGAGATATTATCGGAAAAGCTGTTTGCGCGGCTTTGCTGATGGTTTTAGAAACGCATCCTAATCTTAAAGGCAGGAGTGATCCAATTAGTATTGCGATGACAGGGTTAGGGCGGATGGGTCGTGCCATTTTACGTTCGATGATTAAGGGCAGCATTGCCGAGAGATTAAAGATTATCGCGGCAGGGAATTATACGGGAATTTTGTTTGGAAAGAAGGACAAGGAGTCTAAGGAGGAGCAAGCCATTGAAGCCGCGAC
Organism: Candidatus Omnitrophota bacterium; assembly: GCA_015233165.1. Lineage (GTDB taxonomy): Bacteria > Omnitrophota > Gorgyraeia > Zapsychrales > Fredricksoniimonadaceae > JACQCF01. Next base: position 15,256 of record JADFYF010000036.1, on the reverse strand, counting down.
GCTGTTAGAGGCTATCAAGTTCTTGGATGAAGAGGAATATCATACTTTTGATCTGTGGAAGGAAGAACACGGAAAATTAAGAGGAGCATCGTTCAGTCATGATTATCAGCGTATTTATTCTCAACCGGCTCAAATTCTGGTTTTAGCGGATCGACGATATCCTTTAAGTGATAACGATTTTGAGAATATCAAGGCAGAGATTATTATTGAAGCTGTCCCCAACATCCTTAGGGCGGATCAAATCGTTAAACTTAAGAATAAAGGCACATTATATATTTCTTCCCATTTGGTTGAGGGGGTCATTTTCTTTATTTGTAAGGAAGAAATCATTCACGCCCTGATTCCTGAAGAGAAAAAGGGAATCACGGATATGCCTTTGTATTTGTTAAGTCTGGCTCAGGAAAGAACGTTGTTGTTTATGACCAAGGCGATTAAGCTCAGTCAGAAAGCCGATTTATTAGAAGACATTGCGGTGCAGATTCGATCCAGCCAGGATGAGTTGTGGAGAATCCGTAAGGAGGATCCTAATGATGTAAGGCTACAGGCGATGAACGAAAGAGTATCTACCTTGTGTCAAATAGCCAGATGGGATTATAGCCTGGCGGTAGCGACGTCTATGGCGAGGCTTCCTTATGGCCGTGTGTTTTTCCCAGACAAGGAGAATGATTTAAATAACGCTTTGAAAGATTTAAAGAGTGAGGATAAAGAGGATTTATTAAAACACCGTGTCGCAGCGTCGATGGTCAGAATATTCAAACCCCTAGAAGCGGTGGATCGATTAGTCGAGCTGCTTAAGTTAGACAAGGCTTTGTTTCACGCCAGAGCCAATGCCGCCTGTGCATTGGGCGTTATCTTTAGGAGTATATCCGATCCAGATTTAGCGGATAAGGTTCTCTTTGCGCTTGTGAAATCCCTGAGTGATATTAATGAAGAGGTCGCGATGTGGGCACGCCTATCCATTATTTCTAATCGAGTGGATCTTAAAGAATTATTGGAGAAGTGGAATGAGAAGATCGCTGAATTCAGAAAGGCCAATCCTAATTTGGATAGTGATAGGGGAGAACATAACCCTGAAGCCTCCTGGATGCATGCCTTTAATTGGTATTTAGGGGCTGCGAATATTTATCAATTAAGGAAGGATTCTTCAGATAATCCCAGTTATCAATCGGTGTTGATGCAAAGAGAAAAAGAAAATATAGATCAAGCATTGAATTATGCCAGAAGAGTCGAAGAAAGAAATGGTTTGTTGCCGATCAGGGCTAGATTGTTATTAGCTTCCGCCCTAAAGAGGGGTGGGGAAAATAAAGAAGCGATGCGTGAATACCTGCATTTGTTGAATCCAGAGTATATCACCCGGATTATTCAGGGAAAAGGCGGGGAGGCTTCTGATGTGGATTGGAGGGCTGTCGGGGGAAGCTATTATCGTCAATGGGCGATCGAGATGATCCTCAACGATCTGTATCCTTATAACGTCGAGATGAATATTGTTCTGGCTAAGAAGATGGATGCCTATTTACTGGAGGTAGAGCCCATTGAGAAGGGGAAGACACCTAAAACAAATCAAGAGGTTTATCAAGAGTTGTCTCGTTACGCGATCCCTCATTTGCAGATCATCCTGGCTTACGGGAGCAAGGCCGTTAGAGAAATGGGTCAGGAGGATGTTAAAGAGGTGTTTTTGAATCTGATTATGGATAGAAGAGTTCTTATTGATGAAGACGGCGATGTCAGGACCTACGATGATATGAAGGCGCAATTAGAAGCCAATGAGGCGTATGGATCTTTAGAAGGGTCTAAAAAGAAACTCATTTTAACCGATTTGCAATACATGGGAATTATTAAGACTCCGGCAGAAAGCGGCCCTAAGGGCTCATTCTTTAAGAAATGGAAACAAGCGGTTGCATCGTTAGGGCTTATGACTTCTACCAAGAAACAGATCTGCTTGTTATACGGCAGGTGGATGAAATGGTTGTTTCCTAGTAAGGAGAACTGTTGTGTGGTGGAAACGTTGGTGAAGGTGACGGGGGCTCCGGCCAAGAGAATCATCAAAACGTTTGAGAAGAAGGAGATTTCTTTTGTCAGAGACACCAAGAGGGGGGCGTATTATGTACGTTTGAAGGAGTTCTTAGCGAAATTTTCTGATATTTTGAATCAGTTGCAAAGGGCTCGTTTTGGAAAACAGATCAAGTTGTTTAAATTAAAAGACACCAAGGGTTTCATCATTGTGTTAGGAGAAATTTTTAAGAACGTTATCCGCATTACTCCCCACCCGTTGAATTCAGAAGTATTTCACGCAGAAGCTACCCTCAAGGCTAAGGTCATCACTCAATATGATCCTATGAAACCTTTGAATTGGAACGAAGTCATCAGCACCATGTCTGAGGATGTTTTATTAGGAGCAGAGGATTTAACGACGCTATCGGGTTTTGGCAGAATACATTTAGATGAATATTACAATATGGAAGGCGATCGGTTGGTGAAGTTATTTAGAGAAGAATTCTTAGGAGGAGAAGTTAAAACATTGTCCCATAATCTTCTCTTGGCAGAAGAGCCACAGGTCCGGAAAATTCCTCAATCGGGAATATATACGTTGACGGGTGGCAGACGAATCAACGTCAGGGTTCGGTTTATCAATGATGCCTATTATGATATGTATAGGATGTATTATCGAGGGCCCGCGTTCTTAAAGCATGTCCAAGGGGTCAGGGGTCTTCAACAATTCGTGGATTTGGGTTATGTGAAAGATAGTCGAGGCCATCAGTTATTAGCGATTATTACAGAAGAGGCGGGACCTTCTTTAGATAAGATTATTGAACAACGAGTTAAGGACAATAAGGGGAGGCAGTTAGAAGAAGAGATCGTTCAACGTATTTATAGAAAAGGTCTTCAGACGCTGCATGTCCTGCATACTGACAAGAAGGTCATTCATAAGGATATCAAGCTTGCCAATATTTGTATCCCTGATCAAGAAGGCCCCTTTGCTTGGGAG
>JADFYF010000036.1:6493-12166 GCA_015233165.1 Candidatus Omnitrophota bacterium | reverse complement strand
CAATCCACGGGACTCGTATGCGTCCAAAGTGATTTATGGTCGCTGGCGGTGAGCATGTATGAGTTGTTAGAAGGAAGGAAGGCTTTTTTAGATAGGGATACCAACGCGATTCTTCATAGAGTCAACCATAAGACTCCTGTGTGGAGCCATAACAATTCCATTGTTTATAGAGTGATGAAGGATTCTATTGAGCATAAATGCCTTAGAGTGAGACCTCAAAGTGCATTGCAGACGTTGTTGATGCTGGATAATTGTGGAGTACAGGCCTTAGCAGAGATTCTAAGGCGAAGTTTAAGACAAGTTTCAGAATGGTTTAATCCTATCAAGGAGGAACACGTTAAGATTCTAAAGGATAAGGCGCTGTTAGATTCTATTGTGTTTTTGAATGTCGCTATGCAGAAATTTGGAACGCAGCTGAGTTATTACAAGAAAAAGAACGGCAAGGATTTCGTGATTAAGAATGAGAATGATCAGTACCTGCATTTGCAATACCAACCCCTTCAGTCAAGCCCTTCAGAAGTTATATCCAATTATCATGCTCAACCCTTCACTTCAAGTTTAGGAGAATATCAACTCGTTGAGAAGGAGACTATTCTTTCTGAAATGGACAAGACATGGGTGGGAGCAAGACCGGATTATCGAGAATTGTTTAAACAAGAGGCCGCTATTTTTGGTGGGAAGATGGCTTGGAGCAAGATTCTAGACACATTGAAAGGCAGGATTGGTTTTTCAACGCCGGTTTCAAGATGGGTCACGATCGATGAGCTTTGGGGTTCCTTCATTCATGCGAATAAGGATCTTGTTGATAAAGGCAATGCGATCGTTGGTAATGCGAAGGGTCATTTGAATCAGGATCAGATGGATGCCTTAGGAAAGATTATATTTCAGTGTCATGTCCCCATAGAGTTGGAAATTTTTATCAAGAATCAAGGCGCAGGGTTTAAGAAATGGATCATTGCTCGTTCCAGTGTCGTTGGGGAAGACAGTTATGAGCGTAATTGCGCCGGTGTTTTTAAATCCGTTAAAAGAAGCTCCAATCTTTTGGCTGTCCAGGCAGTTAAAGAAGTTTTTGAACAGGCGCTTAAGGTCTTTTGGATTCAACAAAACACAGTCTCTCAAGTAGAGGGACTGCCTCGTTGTGTTGATGGGAAGAAGGGTGTCGGTATTTTGCTTCAAGAGTTTATTCATTGTGATGCGTCAGGAACAGCGTTCTCGAATATGTATGGCCATGTGTCTATTGAAGCTGTGGTGGGGGATGCTCAAAGCGCCGTGCAGGAGTCCATTCATGCGAACATCACTCAGTTCTTGTTATCAAGGCAGGGCAAGGGCATTGTTCCCCAGCCGGCTTATTTAAAGCTGCCTCATCATTTTGACCTTAAAGGAAGACGTTATAATGTCGTCGATGATCAGCTAGAGATGGAGAAGGTCTTGGCGTTGTATCCAAGGATCAATGGCATTGTCAGTCCTATCAGCGAGGATCAAGCCTTAGAGTTGGTACGAGTGGTCAACGCCCTAGAACAAGAGATCGGCGTGCCGTTGGATGTGGAGTGGGGTTTTGCAGAATCGAAACTTTATATCATCCAAATCAGGCCAATCATTGGTGATTTTCAAAAGCCCCTGGTGCAAAGGTCTTCTATTCTCGACGGTGTCCAACAGATTGCTGCAACACCCATTGCCTTAGGGCATACCCGTCCTCAAGGTTTCTTGGGAAGGATGGTTCTTATCGGTGATGTCGATAGGACAAAGATCGCTGAGTTTGAATCTTCCTTCGGTCAGCCTTATATTCGTGTTCAAAGTGATATTGCCAACCACCTACTAGGAACCCGCACGACCGCCAAGGTTTTGATTGATCCGTATCAGGGCAGCCGTCAAGCGCACAACATCAATTTTGTCACAGACAGAATTGCCAAAGGAGAATTTGTTTATGCCAACGGCCCTGTTCTGCGCGAAGGACTGGAGAATAATCTCACCTTTATTCCTTATGCCAAGGGGATCTGGATATCGACGAAGGACGTTACTTATTTCAGCGACGGATTAAGGGGGATTTTTTATCTTAAAGAACAAGAAGATGCAAAGCCAGGGAGTTTGACAGAGCCTCAACAGATAAGCCGAATGATCAATATAGAACATCTCCTTAGAATAGACCATCAACGACCAGAAGAGCTTATTTCGCAAACCGCTCAACAACCTAAAGCAGACACGGCACGAAAGAATATTCAAAAGCCGGTTTATCCCAATCAAATTCAGGTGTTATTTGTTAGCGACAATCCTGGCTATTCTCAGGAGGCAGAGACATTTCTCAAAGGACAGCTGGCACAGGCCAAGATTGCCTTTAGTGATTGTGCGAGAAGTGCTATTGAATATTTGACACAACATCGAGTGGATATAGTCATTTCCGATTTGAATATTCCGATGATTGAGGGGAATGGTGTAGATGCTCAATATGATTTGACCAATGTTCAAGAGGTATTGAATACGGCTGTTCAATGGGCCGCTTCGAGGGAGCATAAGGTTGCTCTGACCATTTATAGCAATGGGGAGATATTAAATACAAAACAACTGAGTGAGACATTCAAAGGGTTATCTGTTTTGGTCTATGACGGTGGCGTCAACGATTTGGGTCATGATTTTGTAACACCGATTAAGAAGGCTTATGAGCAAATGTTAGTAGACTACGATATCCAATTAGCGAGGTGGAGGGCTGCTCAATTTATCCAACCTCAACGCCTAGAGCATTTGAATATTCTTGTTGTCAACGATGCTGAGCAAGGGATCAAGTTAGCAGAAGAGGTTTGTGCCAAGATGGGCGATGAGGTTAAATTATTTACGGCTAAAGAGGATAGGGAGGCGATTGAAATCTTGAATCGAGAGAGAATCGATTATTTGATTACAGATGCCAATCTTGGGATTAAGCATGCCACCGAGGTTGTTGAAACGGCCCTTTTAAAGAAGGTGAAGGCGATCGATATCTATACCACGATGACATGGTTTATTGATGAATTTAAAGCCAAAAGTTCTTCTGTCGATGGATTTGAACGGTGGGAGAAAGCAGTACGGTTGCAGAAGATCAAAAGACTGAGAGATCAACAGCTTAAGTCTTACGAAACGGCAGAGGTTCTTGATACAAAAATGGCGGAATCTGTTGTCTTGATTATCAACAATTCTTCGACCGAGGCCCAAGATATGGCTGAGTTGATCTCACAGAAGGTAACGGGGAGCGTTGTCAAGACCGCTTACTCGATAGTTTCGTTAGAGAGGGTGATGGGGCAGATTACTCCTGACATCGTGATTGCAGATACCTTCATCGATCATCGGGATGTGATGAGCGTGATTACAGAAAAGGTTTTAACCAAGAATCCGAAGGCTCGAATTCTTCTGACCAGCGAGGAGGCTGCTCTTTTAAAGAGGAGAAAGGATCTTTCTTCTGAGATTACCGGTATCTTTGAGAAACCATTTTATGCCAGTCAGGTGCTGGCGGCTTTATCTAACATTAAGGAAACAGCGAATCTCGTATTAGCCCAGGAGGATGATCCTTCTGAAGACAACACAGTGTTCTCAAGGGCTGATTTGCCTAAGATTACATTGAAAGATAGTGAGATCCTACGAGTGCTTCTATTGAATCTGATGGACAGGGCGTATTTTAAGGATCTCAATGGCCGATTCACCTTAGTTAATGCGGCGATGTTACAAGCTTGCAGGATGAAGGGAATGAATGATATTTTTGGTAAGACGGATCATGATTTATTTAAATCTGAATACGCTGTTTTTACAACCTTGGATGATCAGGAAATTATCTCTAAAAAGACGTCGATCACGCAGGACGAGGAAGAACTTTGGTTAGATGGCAGAAGAATATGGGTTTCAACAACCAAGGGGCCTATTTGCAATCAGAAGAATGAAGTGATTGGAACCTTTGGAATATCTCGCGATATTACAGAACAAAGGAAAATTCAGGAAGCCCTGAAGATTTCAGAGCAAAGATACCGCACCTTGATTGACGACGGACCAATTCCCTTTAGACGAACAGATAAGGATGGTCTTATTATTGAAGTCAATAATGCTTGGTGCCATTTCTTTGGATTTAGCAGAGAGGAAGCCAATAGAGAGGTTGTTAATACCCTGCATTATTTTGATGTTGTCCATCCCAGTGAAAGAGAAAACGCCATTGCTCGTTATGTGATGCGATTATTGAGACCTTTCTTCTTGCCGGAAAGAAAGGGCCCCCGTCACTATATTACAAAAGACGGTCGATCTAAGTATGGAGAGCCGTTTAATCTTGTGAGGAAATCCGAAGACGGCACAGTCACCGTAGAGACCTTTATCCAGGATGTAACGTCACAGACACAGGAATCCCTGACGGATGACATGACGGGTGCCAAGAATCAGCGGTTTTTGACGACCATTGTTCCGATATTTTTTAGCGCGGCCGTCCGTAATCAGGAAACGGTGTCTGTCATCATGACGGATATTGATAATTTCGGTAAGGTGAATAAACACTATAATCACAGCATGGGGGATGAGGTTATCAAAACAGCGTATCAATATATGGCGCAGGTCTTCAAGAGGCCAAATGATTTCATTATTCGTCGTGGCAGCGAGGGAGCTGACGAGTTTATTATGGTAGTCTTTAATACTCCTTTTGAGGAAGTGATTAAGAGGGGGCAGGAACTGCTGAATCTTTTAAGAGCTCATTCGTTTAGATTCTCTGACGGAAGAACCTTTGGAATGACCATGAGTATGGGGATTGCCGAATCCTCTGGAAATGATGCTAAGGCCAATGCGGAGGAAGTGTTAACGGAGGCGCTGGATCGAGCCAACAGGTTTGTTCTGCAGGCTAAGGAAGTTAAAAATAGAATGGTCATTGGATATAAAGATGGACGCCGCGAGATTATGGACGCGTCAGGGGTTGCCAGGGCGGATGTTCCTGCAAGACCAGCCACTTCTTGTAGTATGGCCTTGGTGGGGCTTACTTTTTTAAATTCAGGGACGAGCATTTTCCATTGGTATTCTTTAGAGGGCATCCTTGCTCTTTTTATCACAGCTGTTGGGTTATACCTGTGGTTGGGGTTATCCAAGAAAGCAATGCCCGTTGTTTCGACAAGGGAACAGGGTGATTTCTTATTCAAGGGATTCTTCTCGGGGTTTTATTGCCGATTATGGGCTTATCAGATGAGAAGGGTTTTTGTTGATGGAAAGGTGGAGCAAGTAGAAAAAGCGTTGAGTGACTTAGAAATAGTCTTGTTGAAGATTCAAGGCATTTACAGGAAGGAAATGATCAAAGGAGTATCGGTGGGGCTAAAGGTTATTCCTGTTTTGGCAGAGGCGACGGTCCGTATCTACGCGAACAATCCCTCAGAGACCATAGAACAAAACCTGCGGGAGAGGGTGTTTAGATTATTGATGGATAACAGTTATTATCTTCAAATTAATCACGAGAAATTAGCTTTCTTCGCCAAGATGCTGCGCTGTGAATCCTTAACAATGTTTGAAGTCCGAACCATCCTCGATGCGATGGATACAACGTTAAAACAATATGACGATAAGATTGATGTCAGGAATCGAGAATATAAAACAGATTTTATAGACGCCGCAGTATTACGTTTAAAGCAAAAACAAGTTTTGGATAAAAAGGACTTAATAGAGATAGAGGACACGGCTCAAAGAATTATTTCA
>JADFYF010000036.1:5667-6433 GCA_015233165.1 Candidatus Omnitrophota bacterium | reverse complement strand
AAAACAGCTTCAAGAGATTAAGGATGGGGCTGTTAAAGCTGTGATCATGGGAACCTTGGGCTTCTTTATCAAATCCGTGATGTATATCGCCATGACCATTATTTTTCTAAGGAATCGGCCAGAGCTTTTTTGTCTTTCTATTCTTTTTGGGATTTTATATAGCTTGATTGGTATCATCTCTTTTCTGCCTATGGTAGGGTGTGCCTTTGTGGATGCCAAGACATTTGAGAAAGAGGATTATGAATTGCCAAGGAAGATAGAGGCCTTCTGCGATTCTATTTTAATGATTAATCCTGGCTGTTTAGGAGTTTTTGGCGGGGAATGGAGCATGTTGGCTCGAGTATCCTTGTGGCCCATGGCTGTTGCTGTTGATCGTGCTTTTGGTCGTGGGGCAGATCAATTTAGTCAGGAAGAACGAGAATATATTTTTGAGACCCTAGAAAGGTTGGAGGAGCTTTGTCCTGATGAATTGAAAGCGTTAGCTGTTATTTCAGGAATGATGGTTCAAGGGCATATTGAGAATCATGGGAAGGATGATTTTGTCTTTAAGAGGGAGGTTCGGGATTTTCATATGGCTCAAAAGAGGGCGCTTTCTCAAGAAATGGCTGGAAGACAAGCGCCTTTGGTCTTTTTTATTCCTTCACCTACAGATTCATGGACAAGTTATGCGGTACGGTTAGGAGTGGTGATCATAGCTGTTTATATGATTCAATATCTAATGATGCATGCCCCGCCGATGATTAAAAGCATCAGGAGCAGTCTTCAA
>JADFYF010000036.1:0-5628 GCA_015233165.1 Candidatus Omnitrophota bacterium | reverse complement strand
ATCTTCAGTTCTTATGATGAGTGTCCAGGATCCTCGAGGAGATCCTATGGGATTTGATTATAAGAAATTTTTAAGAACCGAAACCCTTCCTGCGAAGGCCAAGAAGGATGATCAACAGATCTTCTTGGATGTTGTGATGAGTGTTCCTGGGAATTATCTATATTTAATTCGTGAGTTAGACCATATCCCGTTATCTGAAACACAAAAAGATTCCTTTATTGATGCCAGATTTGAACAGGGGATCAGTGAGATTTATTTTGAAAACCCGATCTATGTTTGCCTGTATTCTAAGAAGAACGTGTTAGAAGGGGCTAAGGGAAGGATAGATCTGGATAGATATAAGAATTACCTGCAAGAGGGGCCGCAGACAATACACCTTTCTTTTATAGCAGAGTTTGATGGAGCGTTAGGAAAACACCCCATCGTCTTTGTAGATGAAGATGTTATCAGGGTCATGCCTCCGATTATGATCAATGAACTTTTATGGAATAATACCGAGATTTTAGGACCTAGAACTAACCGCAGGGTCGATTTAATGACCTATCCCTTTCCCACTGTTGAGAGATTCATTAAGGAGTATTTTCAGGGCAATCCTGAGTTCTTAGTATTACCCACGTCACCTTTTTATTATTCATGGACGACAACAGAGTTCGAAGAAGAGATGGAACGTGCTTTGTTCATAGAGCAGACACCTCCGGCGGCCAATGAAAAATATATTGATGAATTCATTAGAACTCGCAACAAGGACCAAGAGACTGATTTAAGTCAGATCTATATCAGGACATATGGCCTAGACAAGCGTTTAGAAAGAGAGTCCAAGGGCTTTGATGAAATCAACGTGATCATCACCTTGGAATGTTTAAGTATTCTTGGTTTAGAACGATGGATGGCTATTAAGGATAAAATAAAGTTCTTATATGTCGAGAAGTCAGAAGGACTCACTCAGGGAGCATTAATCAGCGATGAGTTGGTGTTCGGCGTTAACTATGTGTTTTTATTAAAGATGGTTAAGCAGGATCCCTATTTAGGAAAGGGCATGCTTTTTGCTTCTATTTTACAATCCATACTTTCTGTTTTTAAAGAGACTCAGGGGATGGGGGGTGTGGCTAGCCATTTAGAGAATGCGAATGTGATGAGAAAATGCTCTGTGCGTGTTTCGACAGGAGAGAATTATCCTGTGCAAAGACAGATTGAGTTTTATGAGACCTTCTTTAAAGAAAATAAGACTTTTTATTCCTTCCTGGGGGTTCCTCAATTCTTATCAGCACATATCTCCTCTGAGAAATCCAGTTTAAGAAATCTCACGGTCGTCAGAGGGATAGTCACTAGTAAATTCTTTGACCTTTATTGTTATGGCGCGGCATTTGATCATATGGAATATTTCATGAATCTTCTGACTGAGAATTTTCTAAAGAAGAATATCAATCCTTCTTCCGTCAAGGTGTTGATGGATAGTTTAAGGAGTCATATCAATGATATCTTAGACCAGAAACTTTCTAGCGAATGGGTGCGAAGACTTTTAAGACCGATGATCCACATTCCTTTAAGTGTGTATAAAGAACACCTTTTTTTAAGAGACCTTCTTTCCATGCTCATCACTTATTTAACGTATGTTAAAGATAACCCCAAGGTCAATTTAGAACAAATGACAAAAACAAGAAAAGAAGTTTTCAGATTATTTAAGAACGGGATATTGATTCGTGAAGAGTTAGGAATTGAACGTACTGACCCGGATTGGATTGAGAAATGCCGTTTATTGATGATCTTTGCCGCTAATGCCATGGAACCTAATGAAGTGGATTCTGCTATGGTTAGGCTCGATAGTGTCGTTGCTTGGGCGAGCAGTAAGAAGGTTGATTCTGCAACGCAAGGTTTTATCAATCTAGCCAAGAAACAATTACATATGATTACGGTGGAAATGGCAGCTTATCGATGGGTCAATAATACCAGGCCCTTGTTAAATTCCAATAAGTTGCGGTTTAATCTCAACAGAGAAATGGATCGTTTTATTCAACAATGGGGTAAATATCCGGATTTTGGTGTTCCTGGCAGTTATGTGTATCAATTTTATCTTAATCGACCTATCAACAGGGATCAGGAGTTTGAAGAGTTGATGGGCCTCTTAGAAAGTAAGGATGAAAAGCTTATTATTTTTCTAGAGGAGCACTTCTTGCTGGCGAGCTTAGCTTATGTTTTAACTAAGAAAAATGACTCAGAGGCCCAGTTGTCAGAAGTCGATGAATACCTCGTGAGAATTAAAACAGCGTTTAAACATTCAAAGACGGTAGATTTGATAATCCTTCTTAGTCAACACAGGTGGAATGACGTTGTCACAGAAGCCGGAAGGATCTTAGAGGGCCATCAAGAGACGATGCGTCATGATTTTGTACTGACGTGCGTATTGTATGCTTATTACAAGTTGAATCATAATGACAAGATCGTCCAAACATTTCAGAGTATTTTAGATATCAGTCAAGACGGGCAGATTATTGGAAGCGTTCTGTATTCGATGCAGTCCATCATGTTTCTGTTACCTCAACAGGCGAGGGAGTTTATTCTTGAGGGGATATGGCTGGATTTAAAGGAGAGAATGACAGAAAAGCGTCTTGAGAAGGATGATGAGGTAAGGCTCTTTCTCGCCAAATCCAGGACGAAGGGGCTCTTTATTTTCTTTAAAGAATTTTTATTGAATGAACTTCATCAAGGGCAACCCTCTGCTTCAAAAATTAAAGGGGCTATCTCCTTCTTGGAATATTATGCCGATCCAGCAACGTATAAGATCTTTGAAGGAATCAATGGCAAAGCCATCAGTAGTCAGGAGGTCAGAACCATTATCGTAGAAACAAAGCGAAGATTGTATGAAGCCGTTAAATACGATCAAGAGATATTTAGACCTGAAATAGAAACACTTTTTCATCGAGGGGAATATGGCGAGCTTCGAAAAAGGGCGGAAGAATATCTTAAGGGGGATGATTATAGCGGCATGGCCGCCCAGCTGAACGAATGGGTGGATCAATCCAGGAGGATAGAGCAATATATTCAGGAAGCTACAGAAGCCCTTTGTCATCATGATTATGAATTGGCGGATGCGAAGCTTGAAATGGTCCAGGCGATGAATGCCAATGATCCGAGTTTTGTTAATTTAGTTATTCGTGTGAAGAAATTCATCGATGCTCAAATGAAGTTTCAGGCAGGATTATTCACTGAAGCCAAACAGTTAGTGCTTGCTGGTCAGGGCAAGAAGATTCAGACGCTGGAAGCTGCGTTTGTGGCCAAGGTGGAGGAGTATCAGATGGCCTTAGATCTGATCCATGACGGCAATCCGGATTTAGCTAAGCTAAGACTTGAGCCGTTGTTTAAAAGATTCCCTAAAGATTATTTAATCGATCAGAAGAATAAAGACATTGAAGATCTTTTAGTCGACAGGCAAAGGTTACTCAATGAAGCTTCAGAGGCGCTAAGTCGAAAAGATTTTCCTGTGGCTGTACGTAAGAATGTCAGCGCATTCGAAAAATCTTGGCAGGTGGAAACGATGATTAGGTCGATGGAGGGGTTTTTAATCAGACTTATTAATTTAGTGAATAAGAAGTATGAGCTGGCCGTCGATATGGCTAAGAAATTGATTGGGAAAAACCCTAAGGTTTCTGCGTTTAAAAGATTGAAAGCCCAGGCTTGGGCAAATTTAACTCTGATTCAACTAAAGCCTAAGCAGAATATATTAAGTGCGTTGTATGTATTACGGGAGAACCGTAAGAAAAGAATCACAGGTCATTACGGGGCAGAGTATTTTTATGAGGCGCTTGAGTTTGCGGATGATGATTTTGCTGATTATTTCTGGATTCGAAAGATTCAATTTAAGAAAGCCGAAGGGGGGGATTTGCTGGATGTGGATCCGAGGAATATCGCGTATAGAGGAGAAAGCGTCTCCTTCTGGAAGAAGGATAGCGCGGTTGTTTCTGAGAAAAGCGGACGATTCCCGACGGCAGCGTATACGAATGGTGATAAAGACAAGCCCGTGATGGATGATTATTTTAGAATTATGGAAGTGAGTGCTTTGGGGATTAAATTTCATATTGAGAATGTTAGAAAGATCTCGGATATCAAGGCGACGCTGTTGGCACAGGGACGTTTTAAGAAAGCCGATAACAGTGTTCTCGCCAGGCAGAAAAGAGTTTTTGAAGACGTGGTTAACACATTAAGTTTATCCTTGATGAATGTGAACAGTGATCCGACAACAGGATTTAACTGCTTGGATCTCTTATTAGGTTTTAAGGAAATCCCGCTAGCCCTTTGGGGTAAGGATGAGATTGTTTTATTAGATGAACGTATTCGGGCGGATTTGGATCAGATGAAGGCTGTTTTACAGGGTGTTAATTTAAATAACAGGGTCACCCTGATTCAGGGGCCTCCAGGGACAGGTAAGACCTCAACCATTTCAGAAATTGTTAATCAGTATCTGAAGCGCGGAAGAAAGATTCTGGTTGTTTCACAATCTAATCCGGCGGTGAATAATGTGGGGGAGAAATTCCATGATTTAGGAATTCCATTTATTCGATTGGGCAATGATGAAGAAAATATCAGCGAGAAGGTGATGCCGTACTGGATGAAAAGAGCAGAGGTCCTGGAGCGATTTAACAAAGGGGGGCAGCAAGGGGCGCTGGTTGTTTTGGGAACGACCAATGGCTTTCTGGGAGACCGGGCTTTTCGAAAATCGGAAATCCTTAAATTTGATGTTGTGATTATTGAAGAAGCGGCTCGCGCCACCATCGCGGAAAAATTGCTGCCTATTTCGATGGCCATTTCGAAACTGATTCTAGTCGGAGATCATTTCCAGCTTAGACCCTATGGAGTTTCTTCGGAAGACGTCGATGATGCCAGGATGGAATATGCTTTAATGACAAAGAATCCTTATTCTTCTTGGGATCTGCCACCGTTCGACGATGTTTTTTCCATCAGTCAGGTCACAGCGTACAAAGATTCTTTATTCGAGTGGACCTTTAAAATGTGTGATAGTTGTGGCAATGCCATGGACAGGCATATGCTTAAGGTTAATCGACGCTCACACCCCCGTATTGTGTCTGTGGTGACTCTATTCTACGGAGGAGTTCTTAAAACAAAAGAGCATCATCCGGATATTCAAGTTCCAAGAGACGACACGTTGAAGTTAATCGATATGGTCGGACCTGACATGATATTGAGAGAATCCTTTTGTAATATCGCCGAGATCAATCAGGTCTTAGAAGAGATGGATCTTATCTTGCATCAGTTGGATCCCAACGGGGGAGCTATTTATCGTTACAATCCCGAGGATATCACCATCATTTCTCCTTACGCGCTTCAGAATGAAATGTTAGCGTTGGCCATTAAGCTTAAGATTGTGATTGATAAGGTCAGATCAAATGCTCAGATAGAGGACGCGGATCGTAAGGTCTTAGCAAAGAGCTTAAGGGATAACATGAATGCCTTTACCAGGAGTTTTATTGAGAATCCCTCGCTGGAAAATCTAGGAAGGTTCTTGCTGGCCGTGAAGTTTGTCATTCCGACCAGCCGTCAAAGAATCTTCACGGAAGCAGATATGCAGAAGGTTCAGGTGATGGTCAATACTATCGACTCGATTCAGGGCCACGA
>JADFYF010000035.1 GCA_015233165.1 Candidatus Omnitrophota bacterium | reverse complement strand
GTGTTGGTTTTATGGGAGCTTCTCTGGGACTTGCTATTAAGAAGAAGGGATTAGCTAAAGAAGTTATTGGTATTGGCCATCATGAGACTTCCCTTCGAGAAGCGATTGATGTGGGTGCCATTGATGAAAGTTTCTTAGATCTTAAGAAGGGCTTGGTAGGGGCGGACTTTATTATTTTAGCCACACCTATTAATGGCATTCTAGAAACTCTAGATTTCTTAGGTAAGGAACATCAGCGCGGGTGCATCATTACAGACCTAGGGAGTACCAAGACATTTATTATGGAGAAGGCAGAGAAGGTGTTGCATCATTCTGTACTTTTCGTCGGGAGTCACCCTTTAGTTGGTTCAGAAAAGAAGGGACCGACCTATGCTAATGCGGCGTTATATGATAACGCCACATGCGTGATGACCCCAACCGATAAGACGAATCGTTTAGCTAAGGAAAAGGTGAAGCATTTCTGGAGTGAGCTAGGTGCTCAGGTTAAAATGATGACCCCTCAGGCCCATGATGAAGCCTTGGCTTTCGTCAGCCATCTTCCTCATATAGTGGCTTTTAGTTTAATTAAATCTATCCCGGATCAATTTTTGGAGTTTGCTCCTCAGGGTTTAAAGGATACAACCCGCATTGCCTCTTCGGATGCTTTGATGTGGCGTGATATTGCCTTATCTAATCCCAGAAATATCTTAAAAGCTCTGGATGAAACAGTGAAAGTCATTGCCACTATCCGCAAAGCTATTGTCTCTTGTGACGGTCCCGCTTTAGAAGAGGTCTTTAAAATAGCAAAAACAAAACGTGAACAAATCGACGGTTCTCATGCAAAGACTTAAGCATTTAGTCATTACCTTGGATGGTCCTGCGGGTGCGGGGAAAAGCACCATTGCCAAATGTTTGGCCAAGCGTCTGGGTATTTCTTATTTAGACACGGGTGCGATGTACCGTGCTTTGACGCTGAAGGCTTTACGTTTGAAAGTGAATTTAGAAGATGAAGAGGCCTTAGCTGTTTTGGCGCAAAAGACGGTGATTGCTTTTACAGAAGTTTCTGATAGCTCCTTGCACGTCACCTTAGATGGTGAAGATGTGGCTGAAGCCATTCGAAGTTCTGAAGTGACCAATAATACTTTTTATATTGCTCGAGCGGGTAAGGTTAGGGAACTTATGGTTCGATGGCAGCAGGCGATTGGACAAGCGCATTCCATTGTGACCGATGGTCGTGATCAAGGAACAGTTGCCTTTCCTAAAGCGACCTATAAGTTTTATGTCGATGCTAATTTTGAAGAACGCGTAGGTCGACGAATGAGAGAGTTAGAGGAGGCTGGTAAGACGGTGGATTTTGAAGAACTAAAAAAAGACATGCAGGAGCGTGACCATAAGGATTTTACTCGTGCTGTCGGTCCCTTAAAGAAGGCGGATGACGCGATTACGATTGATTCGACGTATACCAATGTTGAACAAACTGTTGAAATGATTATTAAGTATATAAAGTAAATTAGTGTCGTTCCCGAATGCTTCCTGCCTGCCGGCAGGCAGGCCTGGATCCCCGATTAAAACATTCGGGGATGACAAAAAGACTGTCATGAACCAAAAAAACGTAAGAAATTTTTCTATTATTGCCCACATTGATCACGGTAAAAGCACCTTGGCGGATCGTTTTCTGCTTTTTGCCGGAGCCATTGATGAGCGTAAGTTTCATAACCAAATGCTCGACGATATGGATTTGGAGCAGGAACGTGGGATTACGATCAAGGCGTCTGCCGTTCGTCTGCAATACAAGGCCAAGGATGGTCAGGAATATATTTTCAATTTGATTGATACTCCTGGACACGTTGATTTTTCGTATGAAGTGGAGAAATCCCTTCGCGCCTGTGAAGGAGCCTTGCTTTTGATCGACGTCACGCAGGGGGTTGAATCTCAAACGATTGCCAACTATTATCTGGCCATTGATAATAATCTGGAGATTCTTCCTGTCATTAATAAGATTGATATTGCCAATGCGGATATTGATGAAGCCAAGCGTCAGTTTCAGGAGGTTCTTAAATTCAAAGAGGAAGATATCCAGCTGGTCTCTGCTAAGCAGGGGATTAATATCGACGGACTCTTTGAAAAGATTGTGAAGTTTATCCCGCCCCCGGACGGCAAGGAAGAGGAGCCTTTAAAGGCCCTCATCTTTGATATGAAATACGATATTTATAAGGGCATTATCATTTATGTTCGTATTTTTGACGGGATTGTGAAACCGGATACCAAGATTCGCTTTATGAATGTCGGTAAAGATTTTGTCGTGCAGGAAGTGGGTGTCTTTGGCCCTGGTATTCAGCAGGTTAAACAGTTGTCCGCCGGTGAGGTAGGATATATTACCTGCAATTTGCATGATCCTAAAGAGATTCGTGTGGGGGATACGATGACGGAGGTTTTACGTCCTACCGCGGCTCCGTTAGAAGGATACCGACAACTGAAGCCTTTTGTTTTTTGTGGAGTTTATCCGGTCAATGCCAGTGACTATGCTGCTCTTCGAGAAGCCATTGATAAGCTTCGTCTTTCTGATCCCAGCTTTGTTTATGAACACGAGACGTCTTTGTCGTTTGGCCATGGTTTTCGTTGTGGATTCCTAGGTCTTTTGCATATGGAAATCGTCCAGGAACGTTTAGAGCGTGAATATGATTTGAATTTGATTTTAACGACACCGAACGTCGGATATCGCATCCTCAAACGTGATGGAACCGTGATGGATTTAGAAAACCCTTCGGATCTCCCTAATGGTTCAGAGATTACCCGTATTGAAGAACCCATTTTATCTGTGTCCATTTTTACGCCGGTGAGTTTTATGGATTCGGTTATGGAACTGTCTAAACGTAAGCATGGCGTTTTTAATAAAAGTGAATTTATCGGCGATCGCATGAAGATTGTTTTTGATATTCCTTTGTCGGAAGTCATTGTGGATTTCAACGATCAGATTAAATCGGCCACTCGTGGGTATGGGTCTATTGATTATGAGTTTAAAGAATATCAGCAGGCCAATATTACCCGTATGGAAATTATGATCAATGATGAGCCTTGCGACGCATTTTCTTGCATGATTCATAAAGACCGTGCGTATGACAAGGGGACTGCTTTGATTACCAAGCTTAAAGATTTAATTCCTCAGCAGTTGTTTGAAGTGCGTATTCAGGCAACAGCAGATGGACGTATTATTTCCAGCGCTCGCATCAAGTCGGCAGGAAAAAATGTGACGGCGAAATGTTATGGGGGAGATATCACTCGTAAACGTAAGCTCTGGGAAAAACAAAAAGAAGGTAAAAAGAAGCTTAAACAGATTGGTCGGGTCGAGGTCCCGCAAGAGGCATTTTTAGCTGCCCTAAAAATATGAGCCAAAAAAAATCGAAATTCAAGTCTGCTATTCGTGAATGGATTGAGTCCATTGTTGTGGCGCTCGTTTTGGCCGTTGTTATTCGCACCTATTTTATCCAACCTTTTAAGATTCCTAGCGGTTCGATGCGTATGACCCTCATCGAGGGGGATCATTTATTTGTTAATAAATTGCGTTATGGTCCAATTCTTCTGCCTGAGCTTCACAGTCCTGATTTTTTAAAGAAGGTGATGGGGGATGATTTTGATATCCAATGGCCTGAATTTTTAAAGCCCTTGGCTAATATTCGTCTTCCTGGATTTCGACATCCTAAGCGTGGAGATATTGTTGTTTTTGTTTTTCCAGGCGATAGAACCAAGGATTTTATCAAACGTCTGATCGGGATGCCCGGTGATCAAATTGAAATCAAAGATGGCGGGATCTATGTGAATGGTAAACATGTGACAGATCCTCGGATGCAGAATATTTATTATTATAATCGAGGAGACTTTGGTCAGGAGGGTGTTCCTGTTACAGTTCCGGCGGGGCATTATTTTATGTTAGGGGACAACAGCGGATCTAGTCATGACAGCCGTTATTGGGGATTTATTGAAGAGAAGGACATTGTCGGTAAGGCAGATTTGTTGTTCTGGCCGCCGACACGTATTCGGTTGATAAAATAAAATATGAATACTTTTGTGTCATTGCGAGCGAAGTCCGAAGGACGTAGCGAAGCAATCTATTTAAAAGATTGCTTCGTCATTTTGTTCCTCGTAATGACGGTTTTCTTCGCTGGTTGTCAGACGCCTCAGCCTAAGGCGAAGGATTCTATGGCGGAAAGCATTTCCGCTTTTGGAACGGTGACAGAGGGTTTGACTAATCAGAACGTCACGCAGCAGGATCTTAAGAATTTAGCGGTACAGGTACAGAAGGATCCGCAGGTCAAATCAGCTGTTCAGTCGATTAATCAAGCGTTAAGTGTGCAGCAAACGGGGGTTAAATACTGTCCTGTCGATGGGCAACGTTTTGACTCATCCATGGATGAGTGCCCCCTTCATCATGTGAAACTGAAATATGTGGAATAGTTTAACTCTTGCTACCAAGGTCACTATTGGCCGGATTCTTTTAGTGCCGTTTTTTATTTCAACGGTTCTGTATCTTTCTCCGAATAGACTATATTTGCGATGGGTGGCGTTAGCGCTGTTTTCTATTGCGGTGGTTTCAGATGTTATTGATGGTTACATCGCCCGCGTCTATCATCAAAAATCTAAAGCTGGAGCTATTCTAGATCCTTTAGCGGATAAGGCTCTTTTAATCAGCGCGTTTCTTTGTTTGTACGCTCGTCGTGGAAGCTTTGAGGAATTTGCCTTTCCTTTATGGTTTGTGGTGGCGATTATTAGTCGAGATATTATTCTTTTGATTGGAGCTATGATTATTCAGCTGGTGACAGGTCAGCTGGAAATTGAGCCAAACCGTTCAGGTAAGACAACAGCGTTTTTACAGGTTACCTGTGTGCTGGGGATGCTTCTACAGTGGTCTTTTACTAAGATATTCTGGTATGCGGCAATTGTTGCGACACTCGTTTCAGGTGTTATTTATATCAAAGAAGGGATTAAACGAATCAATGAACATAGCACCACTGCTCATTAGTCTTGTAATTACTTATTTTATCGGAGCTATTCCAACGGCCTATATTTTTGGTCGCCTGCTAAAGAATTTAGATATCCGTGAGCACGGTTCAGGCAATGTGGGCGCCACCAATGCTTTTCGTGTTTTAGGCAAGGTTCCAGGAACCTTGGTTCTTTTGATTGATATTGCTAAGGGGGTTATTCCTACAACCATTGTAGCTAACATCTCTGGACTCGCAGAACCTTGGGAGTTGGTGTTAATTGGGTTAGTGGCCGTAGCCGCTCACAATTGGACTGTTTTCTTAAATTTTAAAGGAGGCAAGGGGATTGCCACCAGTTTAGGTGTTTTGATAGGTTTAACCATTCAGATTCCAGGTTTACGTTGGGTTTTGTTTATTGTCTTGCTTAGCTGGTTGGTTGTTTTTTGTATTTTCCGCTACGTTTCCTTGGCTTCTATTGTTGCGTCAGTGATGTTGCCCATCTGTATGGTGGCTGTTGGAGCGCCGTTTGTTTTGAAGGTTATGTCCATTGTTCTTTGTGTTTTCATCGTTTTTCGCCACAGTTCTAATATCTCCCGCCTGATTCAGGGTAAGGAAAACCGCGTTAAATTTTTTAAATTCTAAAATTATTTTTCTGTTTTATCGACTTACATTCCAGATTTCTTCATAGAAAACGCTTCCTGTGAATGCCTTAGATCGCCTTGTTTTGAGGTTGACAGGTGCTATACTTCCATTAAGAAACAAAGAGGAGTATTAAACCATTTTGATGTAAGACTAGTACTGGCAATGATTTAAGAAAGGTTATATGAGAGACATTCTTCATAAGACTAAGGAAATCTTAAAGGGACGTGGAAAAAGGATCGTGATTCAGGAGCATTCTTCGGATAATCAGTGCATTTCAGATATCCGTAAGAATTTTCTCTATATAGCTCAGGATGTGGAACGGGAAGAGGATCCCAAAAAACCTGAAGTTCATGTCAGCAAGTCGTTTGACAGCTTAAATCGTACAGAAAAGTTCATTATGCAGGTGAAGGGTTCATTTTATGTTAATCGTAATCGACGTTTGGTGAAGATTGTTTATTACCATACGCTTAAGATTTTATTGCATTGGAAAACAGCTGTAACAGCTCCTACTCAATCTGTGACCATGGCCTAGGAACCAGCAGTCACTTAGTAGCCAGCGCCCCGATGCCTTCGGGGCGTGTTTGTTATAAGAATGAAGAGTGTTTCTCCAAAAGCTGTTTCTGGTCTTGATTTCTATCTTTATATAGGGCATATTTATATACGATGAAGAATAACCCCATTTTCCACATAATCATTTTGATATCGTTCCTATTTGATACATTGGGTTTTGCTAATGTAGGGGGCGGGAGGACCCCTCCCCTACAGTTACCTGCGCCTGGTGTGATGGTGCAGTTAAGTTCTGAGTTTACGCCAGCTCATTTGCAAGGGATCACTATTCATCCGGAAAATGCTTTGCAGTTTGATTTTTTGATTCATCGCGGGGATGAGAAGCTTTCTGAGGTGCAGAAGAAAGAACAGTACGGCAAGCTGGTGAAATATTTTCTCGCCTCTTTAACGATTCCTGATGAAGATCAGTGGGTGAATCTTTCTCCGTATGAAAAGGATCGTATTATCAAGGACAACTTTGGCACCACCGAAATGGGTCGGGATCTTCTGACGCAGGATTACATCCTTAAACAAATCACATCAAGTTTGATCTACCCTGAAAAGAATCTGGGTAAGAAATTTTGGGATAAGATTTATGAACGGGCGTGGAAGGAATTTCATACGACGACTATTGGGGTGAATACGTTTAACAAGGTGTGGATTATTCCTGATCAGGCAGCCGTGTATGAGAGCGGGAACACCTGTTATGTGTTGAAGAATCATTTGAAGGTGATGTTGGAGGAGGATTATTTGTCGATGTCGAAACATTCTGACGTAGGGGTGGGTTCCAAACCCACCCTTAATAGGGCAGGTTTAGAACCTGCCCCTACGGGTACAAACCAATTAGGTTCCCTGCTGGCTAAGAATATTCTGCAGGAAATCATCCTCCCTGAACTCGAGCGTGAAGTCAATGAAGGCAAGAATTTCGCCAATCTACGACAGATTTATAGTGGGATGATTTTGGCAACATGGTATAAGAAAACCTTGAAAGAATCTCTGTTGGGGAAGGTTTATGCGGACAAAGCCAAGACTAAAGGAGTAGACCAGAATCCTAAAGCCAATGAAATTATATATCAACAGTACTTAAAGGCTTTTAAGAAGGGTGTTTTTAATTATATTAAAGAGGATATGGATAAATACACCAAGGAAAGAGTTCCACGTAAATATTTCTCAGGAGGGATGCAGGATTTTGCGCAGATCACCAAGGATATCACCAAAGGATTTCAGGACAGAGCTGTTGTTGTTCTGACTCCGGATAATATTTCCAAAGCCGCTCGATGGGGAATGGATTTTGCTGCCCTGGCGGATTCAAGTCGTATAGATCAGGCAGTGATTGTTTTAAGTACATCTAAGGATAAAGTGAGCATTTCAACCGGGGAGAGTTCTTTACCTCAAAATAAAACAGCCGATGAGATTGCTGATTTCTATCGGATCAATTTAAAGGAGAGTGAAAGGAAGAAACCTCGTCGGATTGCGGAATATGAACGTGATGGTCATCGGGTTTCAATGTTCCTGAGTTTTGATCAGTTTCAAACAGATACCTTGGGGATAGAAAGATCATCCACAAAGGAAGGATTCTTTTTAACGGTTAAGGTGGATGGGATATATATTCATTCGGACAGTAGGCAGAAATATCAAAAGAGTTCCAAGAGAAAAAGATTGTATTTGGGGGATAAGCGTAATGCTTTGTATATTATTTGGTTTCTGAATAGGTTAAATCAACCAGATATGGTGAGTAAATGGTTGGATCGAGATAGATCAACGGATTCATTGCTTTCTCAATCTCAGTCGGGATTTAATCCATATTTCAGAGGACAAACCCCCTTGTTTCAAACGGTAACCGGACGTGAAGAAAAGATAGCTATTTTATTTCGTAACCTACAAGATCTTTATAACAATGAGTCTAAGACAGGTGATGTGGGAGATATGACTTTCGAGTTAGGCCAGTCATTAAAGGAAAAACTTGTTGCATGGCATAAGGCTCATCTTAATAAGACCTTTGTTGAATTAGCCGCTTCGTTGGAATCGAATAATATAGCTTCCAACGATTTAGAAGCACTGGAGCTTTCTAAGTTAATTCGTCATGATGAGCCTTTGGGGCAGAAGGATATTATGCAATCTAGACCAAGAGCGGATGTGTTCAAGATCATTGGTTATATTGAGACATTCTCGGATAAGGCCATGATTATGGATGCCAACGTAAATACTCCAAAGCTTCCTGAGGGATTTGTTAGATTAGTCAGCGTCAAGGATTCCAAGGAGGTAGGTAAGCCTATTGCAATTAACGATTTAGAACGAGGGATTAAAATCTTACGTATTATTTTGAAGAAGAAGGAAGCCTTGGATAATTTGGATGCTCTGTATACGAAGTGGCAAAAAGATGATTCTAAGAAAGATACTATGGATTATCAAAGAGACTTAAGAGATCTATTGAGAGGAAGCAATAAAGGTAAGGCTTATCGAATTTCTTTAGAAGGTTTAACGATCCCTGATCAAATTAGGGACATCGTGTTGACGGCGTTAAAGATAGATAAAACTCAGGAGGGGAAGCCCAAGATGCGCATCATTTGGCCTGAATATACTCAGCGGGAGTTGTTGCAGGACGTTCGGGAGCATGATTATTATGGAATCTTAAGTGATGAAACGCTTATGGATTCCAGATTTTCTATGAAGAATTTTGAGAACCTATTTATTCTAATAGGACAGATGTTCCCGATATCATCGACGTCGGAAGTTATTAATATTATCAGGGTGGCTTCTGAGGAGCTTATTTCAACGGAATTTTATAAGACTTATCAAGACACCTATTCCCTGGATCAATTTCTGTATTTGATACCAGCGATCATTCAGGAAGATTCAAATTCAGAGAAGGATGAACCTATTGCTGTGACTAAGGATTTGAATAGCGATTATTGGAAAGCGAAAAGACTGGAGATTTGGACACGGGGAATAAAGAACCCATCGTCAGGTATTCGAGGCGTTATTGATAGTTTGATTAGTCATGATCATCACATCTTTACTCTCAAAAGACTGCCTCAAAATAAACTTGATAAAGAAGGGGGTTCTGAGGAGTTTAATGTCTCAACAGCTATTTTAGCAACAGCGAAGCAACCGTTTCAACTTAGGAAGGTGCCGGTAGTAGGGGGAGATGTTAAACAACAGAGAGCGGCTGCGGATTTGATTATGAAGAATGTTTCTGAAGGGGGGGGGAGGTTTCAGGCTCCAGGGCCGGGCTCCAGCGCGTTTTTACCAATTGTTGATAAGGCGATGTTATCGGATCGTTGGACTGATTTGAATGAAATGGCGTTGGTCACCTCTAGCGGGCACACCATGGTAGAAGATAGAGAAATTTATAAGGAGCTTAAAGAGGTTGTGATTCCCTTAGGGATGGACTATTTTATAGTTCCATCGATCCTAAAGAAGGTTTTAACGGCAATGATTAACCCTTCAGAAAAGATTTCCTTTGATCCACTGCACAAGAATGGCAATCGTAATTATTTTAGATTCTTAACAAACTTTAAGAATGCTATAAGGACTCCATATGAGGAAAAGTTGTATCAATTTCTCCTGGAGGGAGGGGACACGCAAATCGCGTTAGATCATTTATTAAACAATCTACAAAACAATAAAGAATCCGTATTGATTTCAACAAGGAGTATTATCAGAGATCCTGAGGCAATGCTGATGCTATGCGTGATTATATTAAAGAGCGTCATCGATGAATCTTCCGCTGTTGATCGTAAAACAATGTATTCATTATTTCAAGAGGAAGGGATATTTCCATTGGCTCTGATATTACCCTCTGTTGTGGATTGGGCTGATCGCCAGAAGGTGATCAATAGAATTAATCGTTCTTATGTGTTAGAGAGAAAAAGTTTCACTAAGTCAGAACCTTACTTGAACGATGATCTTAAGCAAGGCAGATCAAATCTTTTTGATGTGCTTTATAAGTCAAGTCCTAAGAGACAAAGGTCATTGTTTGTTAGAACAATGCAAAGGATCCATGAGGTGGAATCGGCCTTAATCAGACAATGGCAGGAAGAAGAGGTTTCTGAGAGTGATATCGATAGTGTAGTAAACCAGCTTTCTAAAGATCGTTATAGTTCAATTGTAGTACTCAAGGAGGAGGGGATTCTTCCTAATGATTTTACTCTAAGTAAAGAGATTTCCTCTGACAAAGCAATGGGTTCGAAGAAGTCTCTATATGGTGGTATCGATATGAATTCAGTAAATTTGACATTGGAAATTAAAAGGGATGGCAAAGGAGTGCCGCTTCCTTTAGCGCTGCAGGATATGGCCCAGTTGAGTCGTATTGAAGGTTTTATTCCGGAGATTATTGAAATCAAACCAGCCGTAGGATTACCGATTTTTAGTGAGCTTCGGCAGAAACTGCAGTCTATTTCTTAATCTTCCCCTGTCCCTTTCCCGTCACAAAAAATTCCAGATACTTGCCGAACATGAGGCGCGTTTGAGCGTCCAGGGCGGGTAGCGCGCCTAGAAAGACGAGGATGAAGGGAAGAATCATCCATTCTAGCGCGTGGCCTATTTTGACTAACAGAGGATAGCGGACATCCGTCTTAGGAAGCAGGGCGATGCTTAAGATAATGGATGTGATGAAACACAAAGAGGCCAGATTAAAGATGAGGCTGGCGATTTCAGGAATGTTGTAATACACCACCGAACTGGCAAATTCATGTCGGGCAAACAAGACAGGAAGCCAACCTTCCAGAGAAAGAATGAACCCCCAGGTCGCCCAGGACCAATGACCTTCGAGCAATTTAAATCCGTGACGGAATCTGTCCCATAAAGGGATGTTGTTGTTCTTCCAGAAGGCGCGGATTACAATCGGAATATTCTCTACCCCCCAGGCCCAACGGCGTTTTTGTTTATAGACGCTTTCGACCGTGCTCCACCAATTCTTTGCGCTGACCATGTCCATGGAGAGCGTCACATACATAGGGATCACCTGATAGTTGCCGTCGTAATGGATGTAGCATTTCCAGAAGATCGCCGAGTCATCCGAGATCATATCTACCGGCCAGTAATCCACCTCGACTAAGGCTTTAAAACTCATACTGTGCGAGGAGAACGTGACGAGTTTCTTGGGGTTGGTGGCTTCAATCAGTTGAAAGAAGGAAGACCCTGTTTCAATGACGCGCGCAAACCCCGGGACATGCCAGATATTATTGTGATACATCGGAATCGGTTGAAAACTGCAGCGTTGACGATTAGGCGTAATCATAAAGTGATAGGTCAGGCAGGCAAAGTAATTGTCGCTGACGACGGTATCAGCATCAAAGCAGGACACGATGACATTCTCAAATGGAATTTTTTTCTTGGCGATGTAGGCGGTGGCTTTTTGGGCCGCATAGGTGACGTTGGCGCCCTTAACACGCGCTTCCCCGGGTATTCCAAAAGGATGTTCGACGGTGAAACAATCCAGAAGGAAGTCTTTATATTTCTTCTCGACGCTATAGACGCCTTGCTTGATGATATCCTTCGCGCATTCCTCTAAGGCAAAGACAACAATGATCTGCTTGGAGGGAAATTGCTGTTGGCTGATCGCTTTAATGGCCGGTTCAATGACCTCGAGCTGTTCCTTGATAATAGGAAAGATAACCAGATGATAAAGATCCTTGGAGTTTGCCGGCAAGGCCTGACTATCTAAAAGATTCTTTAGCTCTTGTTCGTGAGACCAGGAAGAAAAGGACTGCCACCAGGAGTGGTGGGGCTGTTGTTGATAATAGGTGACGAGCTGATCAATCCCTTGAACTCTTGTCATCCAATCTGTTTTGCTTTCCACGTTCAGTCGCATGTAGGAGAGGACGAGAAATAACGTCATATAGGAAAGACGTAAGAACCAGCACATGTAAAAACAGATGGTGATGATGGCAGCGGTAAAAGGACAGAAGATCGACAGAAGAATCATTCCAATCAGGGTACTCCAGCTGAGGAATCCCGGGAGCATTTCCAGTCGACGTTGCCACATCGCTTCCAGGGGAGTTAAATTTAATTTAGAGTAATTAAATCGCATAGATTAAGGCTCAAATTCTTTTAGACGCAGGGTGTCTGCGATGTTTCTCGGTAAGATTGGTTTATGACGTAAGACCGTGATCGACGATAAAAGCTTATGAAAAGGTTCAAGATAGTAAAGCTTGCCGGTTTTCTCTGAATAATGAATGGTGCTATCAGGACGGATGTTGGTGATTTTCTGCACCTTATTCTGAACAAAGTGTTGATTGCCCAGTAGGAAGATCTGATTGCCGTCTAAGAAGATGATGGTGTTGCCATTATTAGCCCAGAAAACTTGCCTGATATTGTTGCCGTCCTGGAAGACCCATTGAAGTGATTTTGAAGAAGGGTCCCATACGCCAATCTTGGTGTTGGTAAATTCCAGCCATAGTTTATTATTGTCATCGAAGACCTTTCCCTGGATATCCTTTTGATTCAAAGAGGTATCCTTAATTGTTGGAATATCTTTTTGAGGAAGATCAGGGTAGATGGCCTTCGCCTTGATATCAATGCGGTTAATATGATCGTTGAAGTAGGCATAAATAATTTTGTCGTCGCCAGATTCCCACCAGAGTCGAACAGGTTCCTGAGGCAACAGATCACTTAAGTCTTCAATATGAATCTGTTTATCCCGCACGTCCACCCAGAGGTATTTTTGTTTCTCTCCCATAACAATCTGAAGAATGAAAAATGGGCTTTTCTCGATGGTAAAGAAACGCAGAATCCGGGCGTTGTTATAAATGGACTCCGGCGGAAATACCCGGGAGACTTGAGATGTCTCGGATAGGGAGTTGTTGTCTTCCGAGGAGGATTTATTGAGTTTCAAAAGGTAGAGACTTTTAATCGTTTGTTCCTGCCAGAGAAGAAGGGTGTTCCCGTCGCCAAGGCTGAGGATATTATCAAAAGAGGTGCTGCTTAATGTTTTGATCGTCCATTGTTTAGGGATCAGAAGAATGTCTTCGGTGGCAGTTGCTTTGCGTTCGACAACCGGAACAGTGTTTTGCCAAATTTGATAGCCTTTAAGTTCTAAGCGGATGGTGTAATTATCCGGCGGCAGATCACGGATGATTGTGGGTGTTGTTTCGTGAGCTTTGACATTATTAATATACACCTCTGCCCCCGGAGGATTGGTAGAGACGTAAATGATTCCCGTCTTAACTAACTGATGCGTTTGCGGATTACGGACAAATCCTAACATGCGCAAAATCAGTAAGGGACAGACGGTCAGGTAAATGGCTACAAAAATATAGAAAAAAATCTTTCGCAGAAGTGTCATAATTGGCCTCAATCTTAATGGAATCCTTGGGATAAGTCAATCTTGAGTCTTGACACAATGATTAGCCTATGCTAACCTTTAGCCTATGTTAAGTAAAGACATTCCCTCAACGAAACGTCAGCAAACGGCCCAGTCCATTGCCTCCTTGCTTCCCTATATTGTTCAGGGGGTGCATTTTGGGGTGGTGGCTAGTCGTTCTATGACGCAGACGCAATTTATCCTGGTGGTTTTTCTTTATGTGAAAGGGCCGTGCACCATGAGCACCCTGGCCTCTCATTTAAAGGTGCAGATGCCAACCGTCACAGGCCTGGTGGATCGTCTGGCAGCTGCTAAATACATTAAACGCCAGCCTCATCTTCAGGATCGTCGTCAGATCATGATTGAATTAACGCCTAAGGCGCATGTTTTCTTAAAAGAGTTTATTGGGATGTATGCCAAGCGATGGGAAGAGATTCTGTTGATTCTCGATAAGAAAGAGTTGGAACAGATGCTGAGCATTTCGTTGAAATTAAATAGCGCGATGGAAGGACAACCATCATGAAGATTTTTAAGCTTGTTTTAATCATGATGCTGGGATGGGTTGGACTTGCAGGAGCGGCCGAACAGACGGAGGTCTTGCCCTTGCATTTGACCCTGGCTCAGGCGGTGGATATGGCCTCTAAGCAAAATGCCCAGATCTTTGCGGCCAATGAACGTGTCCGTCAGGCGGTGGCGAATATTGCTTTGAGTCGTTCAGCATTTTTTCCTCAGATCACAGGAACATTCGGGGGGAAAAGGCAGACTGAAGATCTTCGGGCCTCGGGAATTAAGTTTCCTGGAGATCCTCATATTGGTCCTTTTAATAGTTTTGATACCCGAGGACGTCTGACCTTGGAAATTTTTGATCCCCAAGTGATTGAGCGTCTCTCGGCGGCCAAAGCCGGCGAGAAATTATCGCAGGCGCAGTTCGGAAAACTGCGTCAGGATATTCTAGCCCTGGTCGGGGCTTTGTACTTAGAAGCGCAGAGGGCAGCTCAGTCGGTGGATTTAAATAAGATTAATGTGAAACAAGCCCAACATAATTATCAGGTGATTCATAAACGTTTGGAACAAGGTCTTGGTTCGGCGTCTGATTTAAAGAAGGCGGATACAGGGCTGGCTTTGGCGATGTATGCATTCAAAGCCTCTGAGTTTCATGCCCAGCAAAGCCGTCTGGATTTAGCCTCTGCGTTAAGGCTTCCTTTGGATCAGCCGATGGTGTTTGATATGGACAGAGATTGGGTTTATCGGGAAATAAAGAAGAGCTCAGAAAGTCCTGATGTAAGGCTGGCATCGGCGCAGTTAGATCAAAGCAAGGCGAATGTGAAGGAGGCTCGCGCCGGATTCTGGCCTCGCCTGACAGCGTCGGGAGATTACGGACGTTCGGGAGAATCGCCGAGCACTGCTAGTAACACGTATTCCTTTGGCGCGATGGTCAGCGTTCCTATTTGGCAAGGTGGAAGTCAACAGGCTCAGTTAAAGGTGGCCAGATCTCAGGTGAAAGAAAATCAAATTTTGTTAGAGGATGCTAAGAATCAGGATCAGGTCAAGATCCAGGAAGCCCAGAATAATGTGGAACAGGCGAAGTCGCTGTTGATTGTAAAAGTTGATGAAGCCAGAGAAGCTTTGCATCAGTGGCAGGTGGCAGAGAATCGCTTAGAGACAGGATTAGGAAGCCCCCTAGAATTAGATGAGGCGTGGGCCCAAAAAGCTCTAGCCGAAGACGCGCAAAATGAAGCTCAGGCCATGTGGTGGACCGCCAAAATTAATTTAGCCCGCGCCATGGGGCGGGTGGAAGGTTTGTTCGAGAGTAAATAAGTCGATTCCCCTCCCCACAAGGGGGAGGGAATACAATATGTAAGAGAGGTTCATCGTGAAGAATTTATTTTTGATTCTAAGTTTAGTTTTCCTCGTCGGCTGTACCCAGAAGCCTGATGTTTTTCATGCCAAGTATTCAGGGACGCTGGAATTGACCGAGCATGTTCTAGGGGCCAAGGTGGCAGGACGATTGACGTCGCTTTCTGTCAAAGAGGGAGATATGGTCAAGGCCTCCCAGGTTCTGGCCACCTTAGATAGGTACGAGCAGACCAAGAAAGATTATGAGCGGGCCCAGGAGCTGTTGAAAATAGGTGGAACCAATGCCCAGGCAATTGAGTATGCCAAACTTGCGATGGAAGATCAGCAGATTATTTCACCGATCGACGGGATTGTTTTAGTGAAAGCGGCTGAAGTTGGAGAAACTTTGTCGGCAGGAGCAGGTGTGGTGGTGATTGGAAATCTGCAGGACCAGTGGATTAAGGTATTTCTCCCCGAGGGATTGATTGGTCAGGTCATCCTAGGACAGAAGGCCTCTATTGTTTTTGACGGATTAAATCAGTCCTATGAGGGGCATGTGAGTTTTATTGCCACCAAGGCCGAGTTTACGCCTCGCAATGTTCAGTCTCCTGAAGAGAGAATCACCCAGGTCTTCGCGGTGAAGGTGGCCTTAGATAAACCTGATGAGCATGTTCATCCCGGCGTTGCTGCGGATGTGGAGTTTAGGAAATAGTTGTATATTCCCCTCCCCTTGTGGGAGGGGCTAGGGGAGGGGAGCCATTATGGTATCCCCCCTCCCTTAACCCTCCCCACAATTTTGTTGGGGGAGGGAATTTAAGTGATAAGTTAAATAAAATATGAGCAACATCGCCATCGAAGCCAACAAGCTCACACGTCGATTCGGCAAGTTTACTGCCGTCGATGAGGTGTCTTTTTCCTTGCCTTACGGCGCTATCTTTGGATTCTTGGGAGCCAATGGAGCGGGAAAGAGTACAACGATTCGGATGCTTTGTGGCATCTTAGCCCCGACGAGTGGAACAGGTCATGTGGCTGGTTTTGATGTCAGCACTCAGCCGGAGCAAATCAAGACGGCTATTGGATATGTCTCACAGCGCTTTAGTCTCTATTCCGATCTGACCGTGGTGGAGAATCTTTCGTTTTATGGACAGATCTATGGTTTGACGAGGGGCAATCTGGGCCCTCGCATGGAAGAAATTTTAAAGCTGGCCGGTTTAGAAAAATATCGCAATCGTTTAGCCGGCGAGTTATCCGGCGGATGGAAGCAACGACTAGCGATTGCCAATGCGATTTTGCATAAGCCTAAGATTATTTTCCTCGATGAGCCCACGGCAGGAATTGATCCGATATCCCGGCGATCGATCTGGGAGTTGCTCTACCAATTATCCGACAGCGGAACAGCTTTGTTTGTCACGACGCATTACATGGAAGAAGCGGAGCGCTGTAATACGATTGCCTTTATCAGTCGTGGCAAGATCTTAAAGATTGGAACTCCGTCGGGATTAAAGAATGAAATCAAGGGGCAGATGTTAGAAGTGGAGTGTTCTCCCTTGATGAAGGCATCTCAGGTATTTGCCAAATTAGAAGGGGTGCAGGGCATTACCGTCTATGGAACAACCTTGAATATGAATGTGAAGGATTTGGAAGCGGCTAAGATTATCGTCGCTCAGACGGCTAAGCAACAGGGGATTACTATCACGGCGATGCATGCCATTGCCCCTTCGTTAGAAGATGTGTTCTCCTTGCTAGATTCCAAAGAGGAAGATTAATGCGTAACATCATGGCCATTATTTATAAGGAAGTCATTCACATCCTGCGGGATCGAAAAACCCTGATGCTGGTTATTTTGATGCCGCTGATGCAGGTGATGATCTATGGATATGGCGTTAACACCGACGTGCGGCACCTTAGAACCTATGTCTACGATCAGGATCAGACCTATCTGAGTCGCAGGCTGGTGGATGCCTTTGTCCGTTCCGATTATTTTACGATTGCCAAGAAGGTGCATTCCTTAGCCGACGTCAGAACAGGTCTGGATAAGGGGAAGGCTTCAGCGGCTTTAATTATTCCGTCGGGGTTTACCGGCGATATTTTAAAGAAGAAAGGTTCTTCCCTGCAGATGCTCATTGACGGAACAGATTCAACTCCGGCGAATGTGGCGCTGAATTCTTCTCAGGCGATTGTCACGGCTTTTATGCAGTCCGAGGGATTGGTTAAGGTTCCTGTTTTGCCCGTGCAATTCCTTCCACGTCTTTGGTATAACCCGGACTTAAAAAGCACCTTCTTTATGCTGCCGGGACTGATTGGATTGGTTCTGCAATTGATTGTTCCCATGATTACAGCGACGGCG
>JADFYF010000034.1 GCA_015233165.1 Candidatus Omnitrophota bacterium | reverse complement strand
CAAATCTTTCATTCCTCGTTTTTAGCTAATCTGGCGCAGAAACAGCATGAACATCTTATTACCATCGAACCTAAACGCGGGACAATCTATGATCGTAATTTAAGGCCGATGGCCATTAACCTTCCTGTGTATTCTGTTTTTGCCAATGCGCGAATCATTCATCTGCATCATAATGAGGAGGAGGTTGTCTCCGTCTTGTCTAAAGCCCTGAATATTTCGTCTAAAGAAATTAGTTCTAAGATTGAGAAGAATAAGTATTTTGTCTGGCTGAAACGTAAGGTGTCTCAGGAAGTTTATCAGCAGATTAAGGATTTAAAGATTGCCGGTATTGGATTTGTGAAAGAGAGTAAGAGATTTTATCCCAACCAAAGTCTGGCGGCGCATCTGATTGGTTTTGCCGGGATGGATAATAATGGGTTGGATGGTTTAGAGAGGGACTATGACAAATTCTTAAAAGGCAAGGAAGGCCATTCTGTTGTTTTGCGTGATGCCAGACAGCGTCAGTTGATGTTGGAGAAGGATTATATTGCTCCGGTGGAAGGGTTAGACATTGTTTTAACGATTGATGAGACTATTCAGTTTATTGCCGAGCGCGCCTTGGATCGGATGTATCAGAAGTATAATGCCAAGGGGGCTAGTATCATTGTGATGGATCCTTCAACAGGGGAAATTCTGGCCTTTGCCAATCGTCCGACCTATGATTTAGAGAATGTGGCCAAAAGCACTCCGGAGTCCCGTACGAATCGAGCGATTGTGTATACGTATGAACCAGGATCGGTTTTTAAAATTGTGACAGCTTCCGCAGCATTGCAGGAGAACGTGATTCAGGAAACAGATCTGATTAACTGTCAGCATGGATCGTATGTGGTGGGAGGCCATGTCTTGCATGATCATGAGCCTTTAGGGACCATTACATTTCAACAAGTTATTGAGCAATCCAGTAATATCGGAACAACCAAGGTAGCCCAGCGTCTAGGCCCTCAGCGTGTTTATAATTATGCGCATCACTTTCGATTCGGAATGCGGACAGGGATTGATCTTCCCGGCGAAGCGTTGGGAAATTTAAAACCCGTTAGCCGATGGTCTAAGACGTCGATTGGGGCTATTCCTATCGGACAGGAAGTGACGGTCACAGCGGTGCAGCTTTTGGGGGCAATTTCAGCGATTGCCAATAACGGCGTCTATATGAGACCCTTTGTTGTGAAATATGTCAAAGATGTTCATGATCAAATTATTAAGGAGACGAAGCCTCAGATATTAGACAGGGTGATCACAGCTCAGACGGATCAACGGGTGAAAGCGATTTTACAGGGCGTTGTTGATAAGGGAACGGGTGTGAAGGCTCAGATTAAAGGGGTCACGGTCGCCGGGAAAACAGGAACAGCGCAGAAGGTTGTCGGCGGAACATATTCTCACGGACATTTCTACGCCACCTTTGTTGGTTTTGCTCCCGTCGATAAACCAAGATTATCGGCTGTTATTGTTTTTGATGAGCCTCATCCTGTTTATTACGGTGGACTGGTAGCAGGTCCTGTCTTTAGTGAAGTCATCGGAGATGCGCTTAAATATTTAGATGCTAAACAAATGGCTGGGGCAGATGTCACCCCGGATCAGGGCCAATATGATTCTAAGTGATTTATTAAAAGAGATTTATAAGAAGCCCTTACCTGAAGCCTCAGGGAATCTGTCGATTGAAACGATCAGCTGTGATTCTCGTCAGAAGCAAGTTCAGGGGTTCTTTGTTGCCTTAAGCGGTTATAAGGTCAACGGTGAAGATTTTATCAAGGATGCTATCCATCAGGGGGCTGTTGTGATTGCCAAGAAGGGAGCAAATAGAAGGATTTCTAAACCTATGTCATTCCCGAATGCTTCTGTCGGGAATCTAGAAGTTGCCAACCCTGGACCCCCGATAGAAACATTCGGGGGTGACAGTCTTGAGTATATTATTCCTGATTCTGTGGTGGTCTTGGATGTCGAGGATCCTAAAAGTTTCCTTAGAGAGATTACCCTGCGTTTTTATGATCATCCGTCACGTAAGGTTAGGGTTGTCGGTGTCACAGGAACCAACGGCAAGACGACGATTACCTATCTATTAGAAAATATTTTTAAAGTCAACGACCAGGATTCGGCTGTCATCGGGACGATCAACTATCGTGTGGCCGGCAGAGTTGTTCCGTCTAAGAACACAACTCCTGGATTTTTGGAGAATCAAAGCCTTTTGAATGATCTAGCCTTAGCCAAGATTCCTTACTGTACAATGGAAGTCTCCTCGCATGCCCTGGATCAGGGACGGGTGGATGGAATTGATTTTGTCAGCGCTATTTTTACGAATCTGACGCAGGATCATCTGGATTATCATAAGGACATGGAAAATTATTTTAAGGCCAAGTCGATCTTATTTCAGACGTTGAATTCTTCATCGTCGGCTATTATTAATCTGGATGATGCGTATGGTCAACGATTGCTGGGATTAACCAAGGGAAGAAGTTGTACCTATGGGATCAAATCTCAGGCCGATGTGAGAGCGATTCATATTCGCTATTCCTTAAAGGGAACAGAGTTGGATCTGGTCTTTCCTAAGGGAGCCATTTCGATTCGTACGGGTTTTATCGGCGAGCATAATGTTTATAATATTTTAGCGGCGGCGGCCTGCGCATATCAGGAAGGTGTCGCCCTAAATAAGATTCGTCAGGGTATTCAGGGGTTGGGTTGTGTTCCCGGGCGACTGGAACCTGTGAATGGATCGCAGAATTTCTTTGTCTTTATTGATTATGCACACACGCCCGATGGGCTTATTAATGTGCTTAAGGCCCTACGAGTGGTGAGTTCTAACAAGATTATTTTGGTCTTTGGCTGCGGCGGGGATCGGGATAAAACCAAGAGACCTTTGATGGGCAAGGCTGCTGGTGAATTAGCGGATCATTCAATTATCACCAGCGATAATCCTCGTAGCGAGGAACCGGCCGCTATTATTGAGGATATTCAGGCGGGGTTTATGAAATCCAATTATGAAATCATCGTGGATCGCAAAGAAGCCATTGCTCATGCGCTGAAACTAGCTAAGCCCTTTGAGATTGTGTTGATCGCCGGCAAGGGGCACGAAGATTATCAGATTTTTAAAGATCACCGTATTGATTTTAATGAACGTCAGATTGTTTTGGATTTGTTGCATTAAATTTGTCACCCCCGAATGTTCTTATCGGGGGTCCAGGGTTGGCTAGTGTTCTAGATGCCCGACTAAAACATTCGGGCATGACAATATGAGGTGTTCATGTTTACCATTACAGAAATAGCACAAGCGACAGAAGGGAAGCTCATTCACGGGGAAGATCGTCTTTCTGTGAGTTCGGTTTCCATTGATTCTCGTCAGGTAGCCAAGGGGGAATTATTTGTGGCCGTTAAGGGCGATATCTTCGATGGTCATGATTTCATTGCGGATGTTGTGGCTCGTGGTGTTCGTGTTTTAGTCGTGCATAAACCTATTAAAATAAGCGACCCTAAGGTTTCTGTGATTATGGTCAAGAACACCACCTTAGCCTTAGGAGATTTAGCACGTTTTCATCGGCTACGTTTTAAGATTCCCGTGATTGCCTTGACTGGTTCAGCAGGTAAGACGACGACTAAGGAAATGATTGCGGTTGTGCTGTCTAAGAAATATCGGGTTCTAAAGAATGAGGGAACTCAGAATAATCATATCGGGGTACCCTTAACCTTATTGAAATTAAAACCGACGCATCAGGTTGTTGTTCTAGAATGCGGCACCAATCAGCCCGGAGATATTCCGTGGCTTGCTGATGTAGCTCGTCCAGATGTGGCGGTGTTTACCAATATTGGCGAATCTCATTTAGAGAAGCTTAAGACGCCTAAAGGGGTATTAAAAGAAAAATGGACATTGACCAACTGGATGAAGAAACAGGGAACAGTTATTATCAATACAGATGATGCGTTCTTGGGTCCTCAGGCCAAAACTTGTAAGAATGTCCGTGTGATTAGCTATGGGATGAAGAATCTTTGTCGTATACAGGCCAAAAATGTCCGTGTGGAGATGGGACATCACTTGGTGTTTTCTATCAATGGAAACCAACAGGGAGGATCTTCGACGAGGGAGACAACGTTTGAATTGAATACGTGTGGCATCAATAATATGTATAATGCCCTTGCCGCGTATGCCTGTGGGGATTTATTGGCAGTGCCTGTGAAAGATATGATCGTCGCCCTAAAGAATTTTGAGTTTCCCAAAGGGCGGGGACAGATTCTGAAACTTGGGAAAGGATGGTTGATTAATGATTCTTATAATGCCAATCCTGTTTCCATGCGTTCGGCTATTCAAACGCTTAAGGAATTAGAGTCTTTAGGGAAAAAGATTTTAGTCGTCGCAGATATGCTAGAGTTAGGAACAAAGACTAAGGAATTGCACGCCCAGGTTGGCCGGGTGATTGCCCAATCGGGTATTGATGTTTTGATTACAGTGGGAGCTTTATCTCGTCACTTGGCTGCTCAAGCCCGCGCTCACAATAAAAATATGAAGGTATTTGCTTGCGCGGATATTGATTCCGCTCAAAAAAATCTCGCCAAGATTTTAGCCAATGGCGATGCTGTTTTGGTCAAAGGTTCCAGGCGGATGGCCATGGAACGAGTTGTAGAATTTTTATTAAAATCACCAGGGTAGGGAACGCTGGAACTGGTCCTTACGAATTAAGGGTAAATTATGTTTTATTTTTTATCAGATTTTTCTTACATTTGGCCTTTCTTGAATATTTTTCGTTACATTACTTTTCGTGCGGGTTTAGCCGCGTTTACTTCCTTTATCCTTTGCATTATTTTTGGTCCTATTTTTATTAAAGTTTTTAAAGATCACCGTATTCGTGAGATAGCTAAACGTCAGGACGCTCCGGGGTTGGATCAATTTCAGGTTAAGAAAGAAGGAACTCCCACAATGGGAGGGATCTTTATTGTTGGAAGTATTTTAATCTCCGTCTTGCTTTGGGGGGATTTGACAAATTTATTTTTGTTAATGACGTTTTTTATTTGTCTGTGTTTTTCTATTTTAGGTGGCGTGGATGATTATATTAAACTCAAAGGCATCGGTAAGCATCGAGGGATTAGAAGCAGAACTAAACTTCTTTGGCAGCTGTTAATTGCGATGTTGGTGGCCGTGTTTGCCTATCTCCATCCTGATGTGACTTCGGCGCTGGATGTGCCTTTCTTTAAGAATTTGCTGATCGATTTAGGCGGATTCTTTATCCTTTGGGTCGTTTTAGTGGTCGTGGGATCTTCGAATGCCGTGAATTTAACAGATGGTCTAGACGGATTGGCCATTGGATGTGTTTTGATGGTGGCTTTTACTTTAGGGATCTTAAGTTATCTGACGGGAAATGCGGCCTTTAGTGATTACCTGTTGATTCCTCATGTTTCAGGAGCTGGTGAGCTGACAGTATTTTGTTCAGCGATGGTCGGAGCAAGCCTTGGGTTCCTTTGGTTTAATTGTTATCCAGCGACTGTCTTTATGGGAGATGTCGGTTCTTTAGCCTTGGGCGGTAGTTTAGGGATGATCGCTATTTTTATCAAAAAAGAAATTTGGCTGGTTGTCCTAGGAGGTGTTTTTGTCGTTGAGGCAGGTTCTGTGATTTTGCAGGTGATTTCTTTTAAGACAACAGGGAAGCGCATCTTTAAGATGTCACCCTTTCATCATCATTTACAGCTCTCAGGATGGAATGAAAATAAAATCATTGTCCGCTTCTGGATCTTGGCCATTATTCTGGCGATGCTGACGTTAACTACATTGAAGATTAGGTAGACTCTGTCATGCCCGAATGTATTTGTCGGGCATCTAGAAAGCCGCAAACACTGGATCCCCGATAAAAACATTCGGGGATGACTAAAATATGAAACTTGATTTAAAGAACAAAAAAGTGACGATTATCGGTGCCGCCCGCAGCGGAATAGCAGCGGCGGAGTTGGTTTTGAAATTAGGCGGTATTGCCAAGATTTCCGATGCTAAAGTAGGGGTTGGGCATGCCCAGCCCCTAGAGGGCATCATTATCGAAAGTGAAGGACACACTAGGGAGTTTATTCAAGACAGTGACGTGGTGGTGTTAAGTCCTGGAGTTCGTTTAGACAGTCTTCCGGTGCAATGGGCGCGTGAGAAGGGGATTGAAGTTATTGGAGAGATTGAATTCGCCTATCGTTTGTGCTCTTGTTCGATCGTTGCTGTGACAGGGAGCAATGGAAAAACAACCACCGTCACCCTGATTGCCGAGATATTAAGAAAAGCTGGTCGTGGCGTTGTCCTGTGCGGAAATATCGGCAGTCCTTTTTCATCGCATATTTTGAATCTCAAGAAGACAGATACCGTTGTTTTGGAAGTCAGTTCCTTTCAGTTGGAGTCGACGGTCGATTTTAAGCCGCATGTTGCCGTCTGGCTGAATTTTAGTCAGAATCATTTGGATCGTCATAAGGATTTGACGGAATACTTTGAAGCCAAAAAAAAGATTTTTCAGAATCAAGATCAGAATGATTATGCGGTTCTTAACTTCACCCAAGAGGAGTTTAAGGGGGTGGTTGATGGGTTGAGAGCTAAAGTATTGTTTTTTGATGAACCTTCGGATCCGTCGGATATAACGAATCCTAATTATCAAGCAGCGATAATAACGGCTAAAGCATTGGGGATTTCAGAAGATATTTGTCGTCAGGTTTTTGCTGAGTTTAAAGGTGTTGAAAATCGTTTGGAACTTGTCCGCACGTTGCACGGGGTGGATTATATCAATGATTCTAAGTCAACAACCGCTGAAGCTGGCCGTTGGGCTTTGGAACGCGCCCATAAACCGTTGATTATGATTTGTGGTGGTTCAGATAAGAAGATTGATTATACCGATTTGAAGTCTCTGGTGGCTCGCAAGGTGAAGTGTCTGATTGCTATCGGTGATATTAAAGGACAGTTGAAGGATACCTTTGTCGGCGTGGTTCCTGTGGAAACCGCAGATACCTTTATCAATGCGATCGAACTTGCTCAGAAGAAAGCTGTTCCTGGAGACTGTGTGATACTGTCTCCGATGACCGCTAGTTTTGATATGTTTAAAGATTATGAGCATCGGGGTCAGGTGTTTAAGGAAGTAGTAAATCAATTGAAATAGGTTTGTCATCCCAGAATGTTTTTGTCGGGGATTCAGGCCAGGCAGGGATGGC
Source organism: Candidatus Omnitrophota bacterium (assembly GCA_015233165.1). Lineage (GTDB taxonomy): Bacteria > Omnitrophota > Gorgyraeia > Zapsychrales > Fredricksoniimonadaceae > JACQCF01. The sequence goes on along the minus strand of JADFYF010000034.1, from coordinate 11,381 downwards.
TAGTGTACTAGATGCCCGATTAAAACATTCGGGCATGACAGAAGGCATAATATGAAAGATACTCGCGTTAATTTAACTGTCATCGTTTTTGCTCTCATTTGTTTGGGGATTATCATGATTTATAGTGCTAGCTGTGTGAATGCGCTGGAGAATTTTCATGATAGTTTGTACTATTTAAAACGTCATTTTCTATTTTTAGCCATGGGGATGATCGCAGGGCTTTGGATTATGACCCTGGATTACCGTCAGATTCAGCCTCATGCTAGAACTCTTTTGGCGATTAGTATTGTTCTTTTGGCGTTGGTTCTGATTCCTCATCTGGGTAAGGAAAGTTATGGGGCTCGTCGGTGGTTTAAATTGGGGATCTTCCATTTTCAACCTTCCGAGTTAGCCAAATTGGCTGTGATTATTTACACGGCGGATTTCTTAAATCGTAAGCAGCAGGTGATTCGAAGTTTTAAACAAGGATTTCTTCCTCCGATTCTCGTGATGGGTGTTGCTTGTTTATTAACAGTCAAACAGCCGGATTTGGGAACAACGGTTGAGATGGCGGTTGTTGTGTTTGGTATGATGTTTATTGCAGGAGCTCGACTGATCCACCTGCTTTCTTTAGCGGGTGCTGCTATTCCAATGGTGGTATACCTGGTTGTCAAAGAACCTTACCGTATGGCGCGTATTATTGCTTTTCTTGATCCTTGGCAAGATAGTCAGGGGATTGGTTTTCAGTTAACACAGTCTCAGATTGCCTTGGGTTCCGGAGGGCTCTTTGGTGTGGGTTTAGGGCATAGTGAACAGAAATTATTTTATTTACCTGCCGCTCATACAGATTTTATTTTGTCGATTATTGGAGAAGAGCTGGGGTTGGTTGGGGCCTTGGCTATTGTGACCTTGTTTATACTTTTTATTTGGACAGGAATCCGTTTGATTCGTCAGACCCATGAAGGATTTGGCTATTTTATGAGTATCGGAATTATTATGATGCTAGGACTTCAGGCGATGGTTAATGTAGGGGTCAGCATTGGCGCATTTCCAACCAAAGGTTTACCGTTACCCTTTATTAGTTATGGCGGGTCAGCCCTTATTTTTCACTTGATTGCGATTGCACTGATTTTGAATGTTTCTAAGACCAACGATCAGAAATTCTAACCTATGAAAATTGTTATCACTACCGGGGGCACAGGAGGGCATATTTTTCCAGCCTTACAGATGGCCTCTGTTTTAAAAGAGAGAGGGCATGAGGTCGTTTTTATTGGTTCCTTTGCCTTGGCCGAGGAGAAGGTCAGGGCCCAGGGGTTTGAAGCGACGGTGATTAGGGCTCAGGGATTAACGCAGAGATCGTTAGGCGGAATTCTAAAGTTTACGGCGTCGATGACAAAGGCGATCGGTCAATCATTGAAAGCGTTAAAGAAAGCCCGTCCTGATAAGGTGGTCGGATTTGGTGGATATGGATCCTTGGCTGTTGTTCTGGCGGCAAGGCTTTTAAATATTCCGACGATGATTCATGAGCAGAATGTTGTTCCTGGGAAGGCAAATCGTCTTATGATGAAGATGGTTCAGAAGGTGGCGATTAGTTTTCAGGAAACAAGGAATCACGTGAATTCTGATAAGGTCGTCTGGACAGGATGTCCGTGTCATCAAGGTCGACCGATGGAATCCAGAGAGAACTTACTCAAGAAGTTTTCTTTAGATCCTCAGCGTAAGACGATTTTAGTTCTAGGGGGCAGCCAGGGAAGTCAGAAGTTAAATGAAGTCTTCTTTGAAATGATATCGTCGTGGGAACAGAGTTTTCCTGCCATACAGGCGATTCATATGACAGGAAAGAAGGAGTATTCTTTGTATGCCTATAGGTATCAGGATGCGGCTGTTCCTGTGAAGGTGATGGACTTTATTAGTCCTATTGAAGAGGCGTATGTGGTTGCTGACCTGGTGATTGCACGTTCCGGAGCGGCGACTGTTTCAGAATTAGGCTTCTTTGCGATTCCAACCATCTTTATTCCTTATCCATTAGCTGATGGACATCAGAAATATAATGCGGAAGTATTATCGAAATTGGGGTTGGCGTCAATTATTGAACAAAAGGATTTAACAGCGGATGGTTTAAAGCTTGCTTTGAATATTGTATTATCCTCCGATTTTAATAAAGAGGCCTGGCAGAGGAAGAATGCAGATTTCTTTAAGCTGTCTCCAGCTCTTGAGCTGGCCTGCGCGGTGGAGAATCTATGAGAAGATTCTTAGCTCTGTTAATCCTGGTCAGTTTCTTTTTAATAAATTCTCTGACTGAGGTGAGTGCCAGAGAATGGGAAACTCTCAAGGGAGGGAATTTTATTGTGTATTACCGCAGTGGTGTTCCTGAGGATTTTGTTCAGACAGTGATGGATTCTGCTGAGGACGATTTTAAGCAGGTTTCTGAGAACCTAGGGGTTTCTCGTTATCAAAGCTGGGCCGTTGAGAAACGCGCTTCTATTTACATTTATTCAGATGCGGATGATTATGTCAAGAATGGGGGGCAGGCGGGCTGGTCACATGGATCGGCTTTGATTGCTACGAAAACAATTAAAACATACCCGTCGGATGAAGGTTTCTTTGATGCGCTTCTGCCTCATGAGTTGGGTCATATTATGCTTCATGAAGTTGTTGGAAAGTATGCCAATATTCCCTTATGGTTTGATGAGGGAGTAGCGATGTATCAGGAGAAGGCCAAGCATATTGGGGCTCAAAAGATCGTGCAGGAGTCCCTGTTAAATGGTCAATTTATTTCTTTAACAGCGCTTTCAGATATGCGATTATATAGCAACTCCGATCAGGCAACGGTTAAGCTTTTTTACGCCGAGTCTGCCAGCATCGTTAATTTCATGATGACCCAGCTTGGGGAAGCGCGTTTTTACAAATTCTGCCGTGAATTGAAAGAAAATACACGCTTTGTCGATGCTTTGCCTAAGATTTATATGCATATTGAAAATTTGGAAGATTTAAACAAGAAATGGGTTGAGTATTTGAAAGGGAAGTGATGAAAAGTAAGCATTATCATTTGATTGGTATCGGTGGTATTGGCATGGGAACGCTGGCATCCTTGCTTTTGGCCAAGGGGCATAAGGTCAGCGGTTCCGACCTGAAGGAGAATGAATTAACGGCCCAGCTGCGAAAATCCGGAGCAGTGATTTCTTTAGGGCATCATGCCGGTCATATTCAGAATTGTGATTATGTTGTCCATTCCTCGGCCATTCGTATGACCAACCCTGAGATGATTGAATCCGTCGGCCGTAATTTGCCATTATTGAAACGAGCGGAAGTTCTAGCCCAGCTGGTCAATGAGCAAATTGGAATCACCATTGCCGGCGCGCATGGAAAGACAACGACGACGTCCATGATCTCCTGTCTTCTTTTAAAGGCTCAGCTAAAACCCACTACGGCAGTGGGAGGGATTATTAATGGGAATACTTACAATGCTCATTTAGGAGAAGGAAAGTTCTTCGTCGCTGAAGTCGATGAAAGTGACGGTACTTTTTTGTATTTTCGTCCCATGTATTCCGTCATTACCAATATTGATTTTGAACATGTCGATTTTTATAAGGACTGGAAAGGGATTACAGAGGCTTATCGCAAGTTCATTAATCATACCAACGATAACGGAGTCATGATTGTCTGTGCTGAGGATGAGAGGCTTAAAGGTTTGGTGAAGGAATCCAATAAGAAAGCTGTTTATTATGGTTTAAATAAATCTTGTGATGTATATGCGTTGAATATTCAGACGGATGGTTTTCATTCTAGGTTTGAATGCTATACCCCCTCAGGCAAGTTGGGAGATTTTGAATTGATTATCCCCGGGAATCATAACGTGCTCAATGCCTTAGCGTGTATTTCGGTGGGTTTACAGTTAAATGTTCCTGTGGATGTGATGCAAACGACGTTAAAAGAATTTGGCGGAGTCAAGCGTCGTTTCCAGTTAAAGGGCAGGGTGGAGGATATTATGGTCGTCGATGATTATGGCCATCATCCGACGGAGATAGAAGCGACTCTTAAAGCGGCTCGTTTATTTAAGAAGAAACGTCTTCTGACAATTTTTCAGCCTCATCGTTATTCCAGAACAAAGTTTTTGTTGAATGAATTTGTGGAAAGCCTGTCTTTGACGGATCAGCTGGTGATTACAGATATTTATGCGGCTAGTGAAAAACCCTCTGAGGGAGCAACGATTCAGGATTTGTTAGAACCCTTGCAGAAAAAAATGGGGGATCGTGTTATTTTTTTGAAGAAAGAAAATATTCTTTCGCATTTAATAGATTCTGTCAAAGATGGTGATTTGGTTTTATTTTTAGGAGCAGGCGACGTGAATCAGTATTGTGATGCGTTATTAAGTTCTTTAGCTAAGAAGAGGGTCATGGTATGAGCGGGTCTCGTTTTGGTAATATTGGTGTTTTGATGGGAGGATACTCCTCGGAAAGAGAAATTTCTTTGCGTTCAGGATTTGCGGTGGCACAAGCCTTGGCAGCCGAAGGCTATGCTGTTAAGACAATGGATATAACAGTGAATGATCGTTTTAGAATTGTCGAGGAACTTAAAGCTTCCGGTATTGATGTGGCCTTTATTGCTCTTCATGGCCGTCTAGGCGAAGATGGCCAGATTCAATCTATCCTCGAAGAAATAGGTATCCCCTATACAGGTTCGGGAATCCTAGCTAGTCAAAAGGCTTTTAATAAAGTGACAGCTCAGACGGCATTTAAGAATGCAGGTCTTCCTGTTCCTGAGAATTTCTGTATTACGGATCAACGTTTGGTTCAGTTTAAGGATGTTTTTGCTGTCCTTAAGAAACTACCTTTTGTTGTTAAGTCCGCCTGTGAGGGATCTAGTATCGGCATCTATATGGTGCGCCATCCCTCGGGTTGGGAGTCGGCATTAAAAGATGCCCTGGGTTTTGGTCCTTATGTGATTGTTGAGAAGTTTATTAAAGGGCGGGAAGTGACAGCGGGAATTTTTGATCATCAGCCGTTGCCTTTAGTTGAGATTGTTACTAAAGGGTCGATGTTTGATTATAATTCCAAATATCAAAAAGGATTAACGGATTATATTGTCCCCGCGGTACTGCCGGAAGATTTAACTAAGAAGATTCAAGCGATGGCACTGGCGGCGTATGATGCCCTGGGTTGCGAAGGATTCGCCCGGGTGGATGTGCGTATCGATGAAACGATGCGTCCTTATATTCTAGAGATTAACACGATTCCGGGCTTCACGGAAACCAGTCTTTTCCCTAAAGCAGCGGCTAAGGCCGGATATAATTTTTTACAGGTTTGCGAGAAACTTCTAGATTTAGCTTATGCCAAAAAAGTCCGACGTTAAGATACCAGCGATTTATATCATCCGATTAATAGTTTTTTTATTTATCGGTGTGATACTTTTTTGGACATATAGCAAGATTTCAACTTTCATAACAACTTCACCGATGTTTGACGTCAAAGAGGTGATGGTAGATCAGTCGATTAGTTTCATTGACCATCGTCCTTTAAAAGAATTAAAAGGTCAGAATATCTTCGGGGTGGATTTAATCAAATTGCATCGTCAAATTGCCAACCAGTATCCTCAAATTTCTCAACTTCGAGTGGTACGTCAATTGCCGGACAGGATTATGGTCTTGGCTAAGAAGAGGGATATTCTTCTGCAGGTGCAGTGGCGTAATAAGTATTTGATTGTGGATACCGAGGGTGTGATGATGTTTTATACCAATGCGCCTGTGCCGTTTCCTATTGTTAAAGGGATTCCCCTGGAGAAATATAAAATCACCTTGGGGCTTCCTTCTAGTATCAAAGAGTTAAATTTGGTCTTGGACTTGATTAAAGAATTACGATCTCATCCCAATACAGCTAAGCTGCGGATTTTGTCTGTTGAAGCGGGCAATGCATCTAAGATTGAATTATTGGTTATGCCGAATATTCAGGTGATTATTGACGAGGACGCGTTAAGTGCAAAGGTGGCGATGTTGGAAATCTTATTCCAGAACGGTAAGATCAACTGGGGACAGGTGAAGTATATTGATATTCGATTTAAGGAACCCATCATAAAAGAAAACATTGATGAAGAGAAAAAGTAAGGTTGACTATGCTGAAAACGATTAAAGGGAGTAAATATTATTGCGGTTTAGATTTGGGTTCTCATTCAATAAAGGTGGCTTTGGTTCGAGGACAGGATGATGAGAATCTAGAATTGTTGGGTGTTTATGAAGTGCCTTCTATTGGGTTAAAGGAAGCCTCCATTAGTGATTTGACAGAATTATCTCAGACGGTTGCTCGTGCTATTGAAGGTGTATGCCAAAGAGTTGTGGCTAAACCTACCGCCGTTCATTTAGGGATCAGTGCAGATTTACTTTCTTTCCGGCAGTCCTCCGCCATTGTTCCATTAGTCGATGCGGGAACCAAGGTCGTTGCTCCTTCGGATATTGCTAAGGTTAATCATCAGGCCCGTCTCTTAGGAGTTGGTATTGATGAAGAGATTGTTCATAGTTTTGAACAATTTTATAAAGTAGATGACGTTAATGTATCTTTAAATCCTATGGGACTTTATGGTCGTAAGCTAGAGTCGCATTTGCTTCTTCTGATAGCGAATGCCGGACGATTGCGTAATATGAATAAAGCGGTGCATCAGGCTGGATTTGATGTTCAGAAGGTTTCCTTATCAAGTTATGCGGCTAGTCAGGTGGCCTTGGATGAATCTTTTAGAAATGAAGGCTGTGCGCTGATTGATATCGGGGCCCACATGACGAGTGTTTTGTTTTTTAAGAATGGTATTTTAGGGGATGTTCAGTTTATTCAGTGGGGTGGAGGTTTTATTACCCGAAGCATTGCGGATCGTTTAAGTCTGACCACAGATTTGGCTGAAGAAATCAAAAAGACGCATGCCTTTGCCGGGAAGTTAAATCCTCAGGAGGCTTCTGGTGATATTTTAGTTAAGAGGGATAAAGGGTATGTTCCTATTCGTCGTCAAAGTGTCTGTGAAGCCGTGGAGTGGGAAATAGAAAATCTTCTAACCCATTTAGAGACAGTCCTTAAGGGTTCTGCGTTATTTCATCAGTTGAACAAAGGGGCTGTGATTGTTGGTGGAACAGCTCTTTTGCCAGGGCTGATTGAACGCATTGAACAACGAACTAACCTGACAGTCAGTATGGGAATTGCGACTAAGGGATTACAGAATCCATCGATTTTCGCTGGAGCTATTGGTCTGGCACAATTGAATTATTCTCAAAGAAAAAATAAGGCGCTTAATTTAAAGACGACGCAGGGATGGGTGAAGAAGTTCTATGTCAAGTTTGAAGAGTTGTGTCAGGAGTATTTTTAAGGTCGAGGATCTTTATGTCGCTGATCATTACGACGATTGCTGAGGTTGAAATCAATATTTTTAAGGACGCCCCTTACACGGGTCAGGCTATTGAAGATATAAAGTATCCAAAACGAATTAAAGAGAAGTAGAATGACAATTAGTAAGGTGTTTACCGTCTGAGTCATTAAAAGTCGTTCCAGGATATTGTCTTTATGGATATCCATCCCGACATCAATAATTTTTAATGAATTGATGAAGGTAGCAATAAAGATAACGACTAGAACAATTTCAAAGAAGAGAATATAGAAGTGACGGGCAATGAATTGGGCCGAACGATTGTCCCACTGACGAATTTTATTCATAAAGTCATTAAAACCCATAAACATCTCCCTTTTTGTCGGTTAGCAGGTTATTAAAAGTTATTGTAGTGTCCTTTAATATCAGGGCAACAGAAATCTAAAGAAACCCTAAGGTATGAAATTCTTCAGTTTTATTTTAATCATGTTGTTGACGCTTTCAGGTTGTGTCACGGAACCTCCTTCAACGGCCGGTAGTTTGGGTTTTGAAGATTCTCGCAGAGTTGTGGTTGTTGGTGAGAATATTGACTCTAACATTGCTTCTTATTATCAAAATAAATACGACGCCTTAGTGTGGTTTACGCCTTTTAAGGGTAAGATGGAAAATCATGTGACGAATTTCTTTCAAAATGGTTTAGGTTCCAGCGTCGCTATGAAAGGCCTTATCCGGGAGTTAAAAAGCATTAATTATACCATCGGTAAATGGGAGATTATTATTCCAGGAATCGCTGAAGGGTATTTCTTAGCGACTCTTAAAGATATGCAGGATCATGCGATGGCGAAGGCCAGAGGGGTCATTGTGTTAATTGATTCGACGAGTAATAAAAACATTGAGCAGCAAATCCAGCGGGTCACGGACGGAAATTTCTTCGTCTCCTACGAATTCCACAAAGAATAACGCGTCTGGGTGGACTTGTCAGCCAAAGGCTGATCCGCCTACGGCGGAAACCCCATAAATAAAGCGCGCCTGGCAGGGGTCGAACCTGCAACCCTCAGTTCCGAAGACTGATGCTCTATCCAGTTGAGCTACAGGCGCAATAAGGTTCCTAATCTACCACGGCTTTTCTTATCTTTAAAGGTGAATTTTTAAATCAATCACTATAAGAAATATGTTATAATTTTTTATGAAGATATTTTCTGATTATCGAGGACAGAATATACGTTTAACAGAGGAGAGGTTTAAGTATATCCTTGAGCATCCTGAGATGAAGGAAATGATGCGTTCTATTAAGGAAACGCTGCTTAAGCCTCAGCGAGTGATTCAGTCATTAAGCGATAAAGAAGCAAGTTTGTATTATAAGTTTTATTTTAGTACAAAAGTCGGTGATAAATATTTGTGTGTTGTGGTTAAAACAAGGAAGCAAGATTCGTTTATTCTTACAGCCTATTTGACAGATTCGATTAAAAAAGGGGATATTATATGGCTAAGAAAATAGTAAAACTTTGGTATGACAAAGAAGGGGATTATTTAGAGGTCATTTTTGATAAGAAAATAGGTTTTTTTCGTCAGACAAAGAATGATAGTGTGATGGAAAAGATTGATGATAAGGGAAGGATTCTTGGTTTTTCAGTTATGAATATCAGTAAACTTGCCAAAAAGCCATTAGAGGTGGCATTAACTTAAGATTTAATTCCAAATAAAGATATGACAAGATCTAAAGGTGTTCTAATAGCGGGTTCTTTGTTAATGGGTGTGGGGGCTCTAGAAGCTGTTGGATTATTTAATCCTTTATTTAGAACAATATTATTTTCATTTCCTAGTCCTCCAGGTATTGCAGTTCTTTGGCCCTTTATAGTCATATTTATTGGGATAGGATTATTGATGTTAAAAGAATGGGTACGAAAGACTTTGATCATTTATTTGGTTTTGAATATAGTCGTAGTTATGTTTTTTTGCTTTGCGTTTGCATCTGCAGGTAGTCATATTAGAAATCCTCAGCCTTTAACAGAAGGAGTTGCGCTGGGAGTTATTTATAAGAAAATGACCAGATCAATTTATTTGGTCGTAACATATATTCTTCCATCTGCAATCTACCTTTATTTTTTGACACGTCCAAAAGTAAAATCGCAGTTTAAGTGAATAATTTCTTATTTTTTCATTAATAATTCAGAAATTGATCAGCATAATCGTTTTTTATCTTTACTTTAAAATAAAATTTAATTATAGTTTTGCCCATGTCAATAGACCGATCACTTCATAGTACTCCTTTAGAACAAGAACACGTTGCTCTCGGTGCCAAGATGGTTGGATTTGGCGGATGGAATATGCCTTTGCAGTACGATGGTATTATCGCCGAGTGGGACTATAATCGAAAAACATGTTCCATCTTTGATTGCTCGCATATGGGAGAATTTTTGATTAGTGGCGACGCTGTTGAAAGCGGACTGGATCGTATTGTGACCCAGCGTATCAGTGATATGCCTCTTAAGACCTGTCGCTATGGAGCGATATTAAATGCGCAGGGTGGCGTGATTGATGATTTAATTGTCTACCGTAAGGCCCCCCAAGAATGGATGATTGTGGTTAATGCTTCTAATATAGAGAAGAACGCTCGCCATTTTAAAACACAATTAACCCCTAAGGCTGTGTTTAAAGATGTTTCTTTTCAGACCGCTAAGTTGGATTTACAAGGTCCTTTATCTCGGGATATTTTAAAAGCGTTGCCGCCGGAACATAATGATCGTAGAATCCCCCGCCGATAAATGGCTTAAGATGCACATTGTTTTTCAGGGAAAGTTTCGTCAGATGACACATAACTTCGTATTCAGAAAGACCGGAAGGTAAATCAAAAGATTTAGGTCGATGCTGCGGCTTAATATCTGCAAACAGTTCATCGATGGAGGATACTCCCATCACAGAGAGCATCTCCTTCACTTCAGATTCAGTATTGGTGATGTACGGATTCACTACAGTTCCTAATTAATGATCGAGGGTATCTAAATAACTGCGGTAATCGTCGGAGGTCATTAAATTACCCGTCTCTTCCATATCTTTAATTTCAATCTTGGCAATCCAGCCTTTGTCATAACAGCTTTTGTTAATCAAGGCAGGGTTATCTTCCAACTTATCATTAACTTCAATGACACGACCAGACATCGGACAGAAAATATCTGAGGCTGCTTTGACAGATTCCACCGAAACAAATTGTTCAAATTGATCCACTTCCTGATCTTCTTCAGGTAATTCGACATAGGTGATAACGCCTAAAGCACCCTGAGCATAGTCGGTAATACCAACCGTACCCACACCATCTTCGATATTGACCCATTCATGTTCTTTAGTATAAAAATAATGTTCGATGATTTCCATAACCTGCTCCTGTTCTTAATTCTTTATAGATCCGCTTTTATAAAATGGTCTCTTAATCATTGTCGCCGCCGCTTTGCTTTTATCATCTCCGAAAAGAATCTTCTTCCCGACGGAAAAGTAAGATGTTTCAATAAAACCTAATCCCACCCCCAGCTGTAACCCTGGAGAAAATGTACCGCTGGTCACCTCACCAATCACCCGTCCTGCTTCATCAAAAATCTTGTGTCCCGCTCGAGGAGATCGTCTGGAATCAGAGGTAAAACAACCGATCTTTCGACGGATTCCCTGAACTTTGTGTTTTAAAAGAACATCTTTACCAATAAAATTTTTTTCAAAATCTATGAAATGGTCTAAACCCGCTTCCAGAGGCAGGATGTCTTCACTTAATTCGTGGCCGTAAAGGCTGTAGCACATCTCGATACGTAATACATCACGTACTCCTAATCCAGTGGGTTTGACTTTATCATTCTTTAAAATTGTCTGCCACAATTCTTTTACTTTTTCCCAGGGATAATAGATTTCATAGCCCAACTCGCCGGTATAACCGGTGCGACTAATCAAACATTTCTGCCCCAACACTACAAAATCATCAAAGGTGTAATACTCCAACCTACCAATCTCCGGCGCCAACGCTTTTAAAATATCCCGAGATAAAGGACCTTGTAAATCCAACTTAGCGGTCTGAAAAGAAT
>JADFYF010000033.1:18501-18964 GCA_015233165.1 Candidatus Omnitrophota bacterium | reverse complement strand
CCAAGAAAAAAACGGCTTTTAAATTCACGACCGGCGATGACTAAAGGGGAAGAAGACATTAACCGCCTCCGACAAATGCCACGAGTTCAATTGTATCCCCGTCTTTAAGGGCTGTATTACCCCATAGATTTGCAGGAATAATCTGGCCGTTGACTTCAGTGATCACATGTTTGGGTTCTTTGCAGTATTGAGTCACAATTTCTGATAAATAAGAAATGTTGGGAAGTTCTTTGACTGTGCCGTTGATAGTGACCTTCATAGGAAACCCTTTCGTTTAAGAGATCACATTCTAGTTTATTTGTCTCAAAAAATCAAATGCCGGATCAGAGGGTGGGGATAAGTTTTTATAAATAAATCCGTGATGCGAATTTTTTTGTTATAAAATGCAACGGCTTGGGGTGTTCATCTTCTTGCCGATAGGATGGGATAAAATACTATGTTTTTTAGCGGCTTTTTGTATTAT
>JADFYF010000033.1:17767-18444 GCA_015233165.1 Candidatus Omnitrophota bacterium | reverse complement strand
CTGAGCGCCGGATAACACGCGGGATGCAGTTAACAGCCCAACGGGCCATCAAAGGTCTGTTCGCCAGAGTGAGGCTGGCATCAAGGAGTATCAATGAGTAAAGCTGGGGTATTCGGGTATGAATTATTGTTGGATTTGTATAATTGCAAGCCCGGTGTATGTGATGATTTGACCCTGTGCTACAATTTCCTCGATGAAGTCGTTGGATTTCTAGGAATGGAAAAACAAGCGCCACCGTCGATATTTCGTAGTGACGCGACACGTTTTCCGGATAAGGCCGGACTTTCAGGTTGGGTTCCTCTCATTGAAAGTTCTATCGTGATCCACACCTTAACCCCTAAGGATTTTATTACAGTGGATATTTATTGTTGCCGCGCTTTTGATAAGAAAAAGGCGGAAGAGTTTTGTCGTAAATTCTTCGGACCTAAGAATGTGGAAACACAGTTTGTGGAACGCGGAATGAAATATTATTCTGATAGCGTTAACCCAAAAGAATTGGTTCACAAATAATTGAAGTTGAGATGTGAATTCGAAAATTATAAGGGGATTGGTTTTATACAATCCCCTTCATTTTTACACTAAAGATGCCATACACAACTAACGATATCAAATCCATTGAAGCCAAGTGGCAGAAGTATTGGGACCTCCAGAAGACCTTTGAGGTTAAGACGGACAAC
>JADFYF010000033.1:17233-17705 GCA_015233165.1 Candidatus Omnitrophota bacterium | reverse complement strand
ACACCATTGGTGATGTGATTGCCCGTTACAAGATGATGCAGGGCTTTAATGTCCTGCATCCGATTGGCTACGATGCCTTTGGCCAACCCGCCGAGAATGCGGCGATTAAGCATAAGACCGATCCTTCTGATTGGACGTATCGCTGCATCGCTCAGATGCATGAAGAATTAAAGAAGATGGGTTTTTCTTATGACTGGTCGCGTGAGATTTCTACCTGTGACGCGGATTATTACAAATGGAATCAATGGATTTTTATTAAGATGTTTGAAAAGGGGCTCGCTTATAAGAAAGCCTCTTCGGTGAATTGGTGTCCCAGCTGCCAGACAACCTTAGCGAATGAAGAAGTCATCGATTCTGCCTGCTGGCGCTGCAAGTCGGAAGTTCTGCAAAAAGATTTAGATCAGTGGTATTTGAAGATTACCCATTATGCTGACACCGCCGACCATCTGCTCAATCTGATGAACCACATACT
>JADFYF010000033.1:0-17196 GCA_015233165.1 Candidatus Omnitrophota bacterium | reverse complement strand
TAAAAGTTTTGGGGTTGAGATTTATTTCAAGGTAACGGATTCTGATCAGACGATTACTGTTTTCACCACCCGCCCTGATACCATCTTTGGCGCTACCTATGTGGTGTTGGCCCCTGAACACCCTCTCGTCAAGAAACTGATTGCAGGCAAGAAAGAAGAGAAGGATGTTTTGTCCTTTGTCGAGAAGACAGCGAATAAGAGTAAAAGTCTTCGCATGTCCGGGGATCAGCGTAAGGAAGGAATGTTTATCGGCGTTCATGCGGTGAATCCCGTCAATAATGAAACCATTCCTGTTTTTATCGGCGATTATGTTCTGATGGAATACGGAACAGGGGCCATTATGGCGGTTCCGACGCATGATCAACGGGATTTTGAATTTGCGGCCACGCATCAGCTTCCTAAGAGAATTGTGATTGATCGTCCTAAGGAATCCCTGAAACTTGAGTCGATGACAGAAGCCTATGAAGATGCCGGCGTGCTGGTGAATTCTAAACAATTTGATGGGATCAGTAATGATGAGGCTAAGGAACAGATTGCCAAGTGGATGGCCCATGAGGGGATGGGGAAGGTTTCCACCCATTGGCGCCTGCGCGATTGGTTAATTTCTCGTCAACGTTACTGGGGCGCTCCAATCCCCATGATTTATTGTGATACCTGCAAAGTGGTTCCTGTCCCACCAGAACAACTTCCTGTGGTCTTGCCTAAGAATGTGGAAATTACCGGACAGGGTGGAAGTCCATTAAACAAAGTGACTGATTTTGTTAACGTTACCTGTCCTAAATGTTCTAGACCAGCCCGTCGGGAAACAGACACGATGGCGACCTTCTTTGATTCGTCCTGGTATTTCTTAAGATTCTGTTCTGCCCATAACAAGGACGAGGTTTTCAGTAAGTCCGATGCCAAGTATTGGATGCCGGTGGATCAGTATATCGGCGGTATCGAGCATGCTATCTTGCATTTGTTGTATTCTCGTTTCTTTACCAAGTTCTTTAAAGATCTAGGCCTGATCGATTTTGCAGAACCATTTAAAAATTTGTTAACGCAAGGGATGGTGCTTAAAGAAGGTGAAGTCATGTCCAAGTCCCGTGGCAACACCGTCGATCCTGATGAAGTGATCAGCAAGTACGGAGCAGATACGTTGCGTTTGTTTATCTTGTTTGCTGCGCCTCCTGAAGATCAATTGGAATGGAATAGCGATGGATTAGAAGGTTCCTGGAAATTTCTGAATCGCGTGTACCAGATGGTGGAGAAACGTTATTCTAAAGCTCCCACCTCTGAAGGCAAGGACCAAGTCTTGGAACGAGAACGTCATCAGGCGATCAAACGCATCAGTCAGAATTTTGAAGAAGGTTTGAAATTTAATACAGCGATTAGTCACACGATGGTTCTAGCGAATGCGATCGATAAATATCAGCCAAAGGCTGACCAGCCTCTGGCTGGCAAGCAGGAATCGACCACGACATTAAACCAAGCCATTGAAACGTTAGTATTGTTGTTGGCTCCATTTACGCCTCATCTGTGCGAAGAGCTTTGGCAGATGATGGGAAAGATGGATGCCACCATCAGCGCCATTCCCTGGCCCATCTTTGATCCGGCCGCGTTAGAACAAAGTGAAGTTACCTTTGCCATTCAGATCAACGGTAAGGTTAGAGGCCAATTCGTCGCCCCCGTCGATGCAACCCAGGATGATTTGCGCAAATTATGTTTAGCCGAACCCAACGTTGCTAAATATTTAGAAGGTGTGGAAATCAAAAAATTCATCGTCGTCCCCAGGAAATTGGTTAGTATTGTCGTATAGTTTTCCCCCGAATCCCCATCGGGTTTAAATATATTCCCCAAGAATCATTGTGAAATTTTTCCGTAGGGGCAGGTTCCAAACCTGCCCCAAATAGATTTATAAGAGGGAATTAATGTTCAAGAATCGACATTCCATCAGATTAAAGAATTTTGATTACAGATCCCAGGGGGCATATTTCATAACAATTTGCACGAAGGATCGCAAGAATTTATTAGGAGAAATTAAGAACGGCGAGATGATTTTGAATGCATGTGGTGAAATTATAAGATTCACATGGTTTGATTTAATAAATCATAATCGGTATGTATTGTTGGACCATTTTGTAATTATGCCAAATCACATCCATGGAATTATTATCATGAATAATCGGGCGGGTTTGGAACCCGCCCCTACGGCATTAATTGAGATTATCCGTCAATTTAAGACATTTTCCGCAAGACGGATTAATAAAATTCAAATGACGCCAGGTATGACATTTTGGCAACGCAATTATTACGAACGTGTTATTCGAAACGATGAAGAATTAAATTGTATTCGTCAATATATTGAAGAAAATCCCAAAACATGGGAATCGGATAAGAATTATCCGGTAAACAAATAATATTGATGTCAATTTACCTTTAAGGTAACATGCCTCTATGAAATTTTACGCCGACCTGCACATCCATTCTAAGTATTCTCGCGCGACTTCCAAGGATCTTGATTTAGAACATCTTTACCTCTGGGCTCAATATAAGGGCATTCAGGTCGTCGGTACGGGGGATTTTGTGCATCCTGTGTGGCTTAAGGAATTAGAGGAGAAGTTGGAACCTGCCGGGGAAGGATTGTTTAGTCTTAAAGATAAGTATGCCAAACCGATTGATGCGAAGATTCCCCATGCCTGTCGTGGTTTGGTGCGGTTTATGCTCACCGTCGAGATCTCTAATATTTATAAACGTTTGGATAAGGTGCGTAAGGTTCATAATCTGATCTGGGCGCCGTCGTTTGAGGCCGCGCGAAAGATTCAGGCGAAGTTGGGCAGCATCGGTAATATCAATTCCGACGGGCGACCTATTTTGGGATTGGATTCCCGTGATCTCCTAGAAATAACTCTGGAGGCTGATCCTAAGAATATGTTTGTTCCAGCTCATATCTGGACGCCGTGGTTTTCTGCGTTAGGGTCGATGGGAGGCTTTGATCGTATGGAAGATTGTTTTGCTGATTTAACCCCACACGTTTTTGCCGTCGAGACAGGGTTATCGTCGGATCCTTTGATGAATTGGCGTCTGAAGCAGTTGGATCCGTACATTCTGGTTTCTAATTCTGATGCGCATTCTCCGTCGAAGCTAGGTCGCGAAGCGAATATTTTTGATACAGAGTTATCTTATTCAGCCATCTATCGGGCATTGAGCGACGAGAATGATAAAGGGCTGGTTGGGACGTTAGAGTTCTTCCCTGAAGAAGGCAAGTATCATTACGATGGGCATCGCCTGTGTCACGTGAGATGGCATCCGAAACAGACAATGGAGAATAATGGTTTGTGTAGTCGCTGTGGTAAACCTGTGACGGTGGGTGTGATGGCGCGTGTGGAGGCGTTGGCCGATCGTATCGAGGGAACAAAGGGCCGGCGTCATCGTCCGTATTGGAATATTATCCCGCTGCCGGAGATTATTGGGGAAGCGAAATCTGTTGGTCCTGCCAGTAAGGCGGTGCAGGCGATGTATCTCAATATGCTCAATCACATCGGTTCGGAGTTTTACATTCTGCAGGACGCTCCTGTTTTTGAAATTCGAGCAGTGGCCGGAGATGTGATTGCTGAGGGTATCAGCCGCATGAGAAAAGGTGATGTGAAGATTGCCGCCGGCTACGACGGAGAATTTGGCACGTTAGAGATTTTTAAAGATGGTGAACGCCAAAAGATTGAGAAGCAGTTAGCTTTGTTTTAAACATATAATTAATGATATGAAACCTTTAGATTTAAACGATGCCCAGTGGCAGGCTGTTTCTCATCAGGGAAGTCACCTGATGATTGTGGCGGGCCCCGGAACAGGTAAGACGCACACCATCACCTACCGTATTGTTCGGTTTATTAATGAATTAAATGTAGGGGCAGGTCTTAGACCTGCCCTTAATGATGTTAGGGTGGGTTTAGAACCCACCCCTACGGATCAAAGAATTCTGGCGATTACCTTCACCAATAAAGCCGCTAAGGAGCTTCAAGAACGTCTAGAAGCTAAGCTTCCTGAGTTTTGGCGTTTAGCCACCGTCGGAACGTTTCATCGTTTTGCCTTAGGGCTTCTGCGTGAGTTTAGTGACGCAACACCTTTACCTAAGGATTTTCAGATCGCCCTGCCTGAGGAGATCAGCGCTTTATTAGAAGAGATTTTTCCTAAGAAGACAACGCTGGAACGCAAAGAAACTTTAGAGAGAATTTCTTTAATCAAAGCCACCCAACTGGTGATTGACCCGGATAGCGACTATCAAACCTATCATCGTTTCTTGCGGGCCAAGAACTGGATCGATTTCGACGATATCCTGCGTGAGACGTTACTTCTCTTGGAGAATGAAGAGATATTAGCTAAGGTTCAAGAGCGGTATCGTTACATCTTCGTTGATGAGTATCAGGATGTGAATCTCATTCAGAACACCTTGCTTAAAACCCTGGTGAGTGAGGGGGTTTTGTTGACGGTGATCGGGGATCCTAATCAATCGATCTATGGGTTTCGGGGCAGTCAGGTGAAATTCTTTACTCGCTTTGAAGAAGATTTCCCCGGGGCTGCTAAGTTGTATCTCACAGAGAATTATCGTTCCAAGAGTAACTTGTTATCCGCCTCGTCACAAGTCATCGCCAAATCTCCGTCGACGGATGTCCCTGAGATTATTGCTAAGATCTTCGATGAGGGTAGACTTGTGATTCATGAGGCGGCCACAGATCGAGCTGAGGCGGAGTATGTGGTTCATCAGATTGAGCAGATGGTCGGCGGTGTCAGCATGTTATCTTTGGATTCTCATCGGGTAAGCAGTTACAATCAGGCCCAGCGCAGCTTCGGAGATATTGCCATCTTGTATCGACTCAATGCCCAGAAGAATGTTGTCATGGGCGCCCTGGATCATTTAGGGATTCCTTATTCTGTTTCGGCCAAATCTAAGATAAAGAAGGAAGAGTTGGAGGGGGTCACACAGGAGACAAAGGATGAGATTTTGTTGCAGCAACATGAGGAGTTTGTGGATTATAACGTCGAGAAGGTTTCGCTTTTGACCATGCACGCGGCGAAGGGTTTAGAGTTTCCGGTGGTGTTTATGATTGGCTGTGAGGAGAAGTTGCTGCCGTTGAATTTAGATACGATGAAAGGGGACTCCGAAGAGGAGCGCCGGCTTTTTTATGTAGGGATGACCCGGGCCAAGGAACAGCTTTTCTTAACGCGTGCCGGACGTCGGCAGTTGTATGGTCAGACTTTTTTTAATGCCCCGTCGATGTTTCTTTCCGATATTCAGGAAGATTTGAAGGCCTACGAGAATTCCAAGATACGTAAGAAGATCAACAAAAGTAAAGCATCCGACAATCAACAGTTGAAATTATTTTAATTCCTTTTAGAATGTCCCAATGAAAAATCAGTCTTCTATAGATCGTTTTAAACGCAGTCTCCGTAGTGTTCTTATTGGACTTGTTTGCAATATTATTTTAGCTTGTACAAAAATTATTGCTGGAATCCTTGGGAATTCTTATGCCTTGATTGCTGATGGCGTTGAATCAACTACGGATATTTTTTCGTCAGCTATCGTTCTAGGAGGATTGAAAATAGGTTCGATGCCTGCCGATGAGCATCATCCCTATGGTCATGGCAGAGCAGAGTCATTGGCGGCGATGATTGCTTCCGTGGCACTTTTAGTTGTTGGAGTAGGTATTGCCACGGAAAGTATTCGTGAAATTGGTCACCCGCATCATGCCCCAGCCGCGTTTACCTTGGTTGTTTTAGTGGTTGTTGTTTTTATTAAAGAATTTCTTTCCCGGTTTATTTTTTCGATTGGTAAAGATGTTAATAGTTTTGCTCTTGAGGTGGACGCATGGCATCATCGTCTTGATGCGATGACTTCTTTCGCTGCTTTTATTGGCATCTCTATTGCATTGTTAGGGGGCAAGGGATATGAATGCTCCGATGATTGGGCAGCACTTGCGGCAAGCGTAATTATATTCTTTAACGGATGTATTTTACTTAAAAAAGCTGTTGCTGAAATCATGGATCGGGCTCCCTCTTCTCAAACAGAAGCAATTGTTCGAAAGACGGCCTCTGAAGTTCCTGGCGTTGTTGCTATCGAAAAATGTCGTCTGCGTAAAAGTGGTTTACAGTTGTTTGTGGATATCCATGTCGAAGTCGATGGAAAATTGTGCGTGATGGAAGCCCATGATATTTCTCATCACGTCAAAGACACCCTGATTGCCGCCCCCCTTGGCATTGTGGATGTTTTGGTGCATATTGAACCTGCGCCTCACAATTATTAAAACGTTTTAATTTATCAAATTCCCCATCTCTATACAGAGAGTATGCTTCAATTAACACCTCAGGAAAAATCTGTCTTAAGAGGTCTTTGCATGATTGTCTTTGCGGGCACTCTTATTAATATCGGTTTGCAGAAAAACTTGCGTCTTTTCGATTGGCTTCACGTGACTCAAAAGAAAACTTTGGCGACGGCGATTAATATTAATCGTGCCACCGTCGAGGACTTACTTAAGGTACCGGGAGTTGGTTTTAAAACGGCCGAATTTATTTTGGAATATCGGCATACCAAGGGCAGCTTCACCAGTCTTGAACCGCTTCGTCAGGCCAGGGGGATGTCTCCACAACGTTATGAACGTCTTATCAAATATTTTAAACTTTAAGCGCTATACACATCGTCCTTGTTTTTATCTGGCCATCGCCATGGGGCTGGGGATTTATCTGGGACGCTGTGGCGTGGGAACCTGGCCCATGTGGAGCATCTTTTGCGGGTTATTTATTATTCTGAGTCTGATCAGACATCAGGTTTCGATCTTCTTCTTGTGTCTGGCTATTTTTTGTTTGGGAGCTTTTTATTGTCAGAGCGCCTATCTGTTTCCATCGGATCACATTGCTTTTCTGACCTATCAGGATCAGAAGAATCTGAGAGCTGTTGAGGGAGTGATTGATTCGGATGTGCAGATGAAGCCAACAACTTTTGGAACAAAGAAGGTCTTTGAATTGCAGTTGTCGATGGTGAATATCGACGGCGATTGGAAGAAGGCCTCTGGCGGAATTCTGGTTAACGTCTTTCAAGAGATGGATCTGAGTTACGGGGATCAGCTTCAATTGGAGGGAAGTCTCTATAAAGCCTTCCAGGATTCTTCCAGCAAGTTCTCCTATCAACAGTATTTAGAGGATCATCAACTCTTTCTTAATTTTAGCGTCGGTAAGACAAGATATATTGAAGTATTATCTAAGGAAAGAGGATCCTGGTGGATGGCTCTCTCTCTTAGGATAAAGCATCGGGTTAAGGAGATTTTAGCGAAGTATCTGGATCCTCAGGAAGCGAATATGATTCAGGCGATGGTGTTAGGGGACAGGTCTTTCTTAACCAAGGACGTTTATGCGATGTTCAGTAAAACAGGGACTTCTCATATTCTGGCTATCAGCGGGATGAATATGGCGATCATCAGCGCCATCCTGTTATTTGTTCTTAAACTTCTGCGCTTCCCTCGAGTGTGGTCATTGATGGGGACAGGAGTTTTTCTGCTAGCGTACGCCGTTCTAAGTGGCTGGACAGCCTCGGTGATCCGCTCTGTGCTGATGGCGATTGTTCTTTTAAGCAGTTTTTGCATCGAGTATGAGGCGGACACCTTTAATTCTTTAGGGATAGCAGCGCTGATCTTGTTCTTGCTGGATCCTTTGAATCTATTTGATATAGGGTTTCAGCTGTCTTTCTTGTCCGTAGCGATGATTGTGTGTCTCAATCCTCTTGTGCTGCCTTGGATTGAACGGAGGATTAAGGGAAGGATCTTAAAGTCCCTGGCCCAGGCTTTTTGTATTTCCCTCGTTGCCTGGATAGGGATTAGTCCTGTCATTGCCTATCAGTTTGAAATTATTTCACCGATTGCTATTATCGCCAATATTCCTATCGTCCCTATGGCGGATCTGGTCATTGTATTGAGTCTGGGGTTGGTGTTTTTTGGTCTAGTCTGTCCCCCTATCGCCATTGCTTTTGCAGGTTCCTTAAAAGCCGTCTTTAATTTCATGTTAATCCTGGTCTCTTGGTTTGCCCAGACTCCAGATGGGTATTGTTATATTCACAGTGTCACATATTTACATATTTTTATTTACTATTTTCTTTTGACGATACTATACTTGATTATTAGTTTTAAGCTAAAGAACTATTAATTGTTCAGGGGGAAGTAATGATTCGTACGATTTTATTGGTGGAAGACGATCGAAGCAGTGCTTTTTTAGTCAGAAGAGTTCTTGAAAAAGAAGGATATCATGTTTTTTTAGCGGGGAATGGACGAGAAGCTTTGCAGCTGATTGCCAAACAACCTGTAGATGTCGTGGTGACAGACGTTGTGATGCCCATTATGGATGGTGTGGATCTTTATGAGGCATTAAAGAAAAGGCCAGATACTCAGAGCCTACCGGTCATCATTATTACTGACAAACAGCTTTTTAAAGATGCTTTTTCTGCGTTAGGTGTCGAACATTTTGTTCCTAAGGCGGATAATATCAATATTTTGTTAGATAAGATTAAGAACATCAATCAAGATTTGCAAAAGAAGGAATTTCAAAAGGTTTTAGTGAGCGGAGAAAATCCCGTCATCATCGATCAGATGCGTAATATTTTAGTTTCCAAAAAATTCTTAGTTTCTACGGCAGATAATTCGGTCAATACTCTGCAACAAGCTTTTTTAATGGTGCCGCATATTATATTATTGGATCTTAGAATGCATGACCATGCTCAAGCCAAGGAACTTGTTAAAGCGTTTAAATGCTTCCAAGTCTTTTATAAGACACAGCTTCTAACATATAGTTATATCAAACCAGAAGAGGTCGGGCATGGAGCGGCCTATTGGCAGGTTATTGAGCACGACGCTCGTGGTTGCGATGAAGTGGGGGCCAAATTTATCGGCAATTTTAGTCAGGTGACGTTTTTACAAAATATTAAGGAGTATGTTCCCCACA
The DNA here is from genome assembly GCA_015233165.1 of Candidatus Omnitrophota bacterium. Lineage (GTDB taxonomy): Bacteria > Omnitrophota > Gorgyraeia > Zapsychrales > Fredricksoniimonadaceae > JACQCF01. The sequence goes on along the minus strand of JADFYF010000033.1, from coordinate 8,238 downwards.
TTGATTGACCCATAGGATTTTGCTGAGTCTTTTATCAAATATTTTTATTTAAATAATATTTTTGATTTCCCTCTATAAGGGGTTGATTTTGTGAGAGTTACAAATTAGGCATCAACTGGCAACATGCCCGTATATATGGTATATTTATTTGTCGTATAGTTCATTCCATGAACCCCATGAAAAAATCTTTTGGAGCGTTGACGAGCGGTAATGTTTAACCTACTATACTATTTAATGAATCAAAGACTCTCTCAGAAATCTCTTTTTTTGGTTCTTTTTTTGATTGGCAGTGTCTCTATTTGTACAGCTCAAGACCTTTCTTCTCAAGATAGCGTTTCTGCTAAGATTCAAGAAATCAATAGGATGTTAGATGGGGTTGAGCAAGAGGGCTCCTCTTCTTTCGTATCCCAACAGGTCTCCAAGCATCAGGAGTCTTCCGAAGAAACAACTTCCATTAGTTTAAAACCAACTCAAGAAATTCCATCTATGGTGGGTTCAGGTTCACAAGAAACAGCAACGGCCATCGTTTCTAGCGATGTTCAGGAGAATTCTTCTGTTAAAACAAATTCGCAGACCTATAAAAGAGAAATCACGCATACAGATGAAACAACGGTGGATGCCATTGGAGACACCGCTGTTTCCGTTCAATTAGATACCCCTACTCATTTAACACCTACACCGATAGCTGAAGTTCCCCCGGGTTTTACTCCGAGTTTTAAAATTAGCGGACTTGTTCATACGTCTATGGGGATATATCCTAAAGGGAAATTAGAGTTTTCTCGTGCTAATGGGAGTCTTACGGAAAGAAATTATAGTCTTGTCAGCAGGGATCAATTATTTAACGGAGAAAATACGTATGATCCGGCTATTTATTCGAGTTTAAATGTTAATGTGGATGCTTCCTTAACAAAATATGTATCGATGCATTTAAATCTTGTGGCAGATCCCTGGAGTTATGTAGGAAAGAGTAAGGAAGTGGTTGTAACGAATAATCTTGGGCAGAAGATCAAGGTTCAATATTTATTTTGGGGTAATACAGGATATACGTTAGGTCAATCAGGCAATACTATTACTGGAGGAGATTCTTTTATTATTCCTGAACAAAAGGTGAATGGTAATATTGTCCCGGCGACGACGGCCTACACGCATTATGATAAGAATTCAACCTACCCACCTGCACCCACACATCCTTTTGCTGTTCCCGATATGAAGCTTGATTATACCTTTCAACCCATTAGAGAGGCTTGGGTTGATATTAAGCCTGACCAGAGTTCTCTTATTCGTATTTTTCCTTTAGCTTATCAGGATCAAAGTTTAACGACGGATGATCCTTTTAAACTTTCTAATAATACCATTTGGTGGGAAGAAAGTCCTTGGATATGGGATTGGACAAAGGGTAATTATGACTCTAGTAACGGCGCTTATACTAAGGGGATATGGGATCGTTCATTAAGCTTTTATACTCGTGACAGTAATTTGGTACGTCTTACTGGTTTACGAGGAGTTTCTTTGAAAATAAAACCTGATGAAGATAATTTTCTTGAGGCAACGATAGCTTCTCCTAAAACTCTTTGGCAGGATTATCAAGATGTCAGGGCTGTTCCAGCTAGCGTCAGAGCAAAACATTTTTTTGGTGATCAAGCCTATGTGGGAAGCGTCACCAATGCGCATCAGGGATACGCCAATGGAGAGTTAGATGCAGAGAATTATGTTCAAGGTTTTGATGGTGCAATTCTGCCTTTGTCGTGGCTGATGGTTAACGGGGAATACAGTCTTTCGAAAAGCCGTTATGATATAACCCAGTCTGATTTTACAACTAAGAAAGATGGCAATGCCTATTATGCTTCCTTAATGACAACCTCCAGTCCCGTGGAAGGAATGGTTAAGAAAGATTATTTTGCTTTAGCTCCTGATCAAAAAGGTGATAATTTCTTTAAGACACGATTATTTTTTAGCCGGATGGATGAAAATTTTGAGTCCACCTTAGCTAATTATCGTGAAACCCGTAAAGATTCTTTTTGGAGCAGACATTTAACATTTTATCCGGATACGTACCGATTTATGCCTGGAACGGTAACAAGTTTCACACAGGATGATCTTGCTCCTTTTGCTGATGGGACAGGGATTGATTACGGGCGAAATGTTATAGGATGGCGGGGTGAAGCGGATCTGATGCAAGGTAAGGTCCACGGATTAGTCGATTTTCGTCGAGTCATGAATAATAATTACAAACACATTGAAACTGTTTCTAGAACACAGTGGATGCTGCAGGCTACCGACAAATTGACGCTCAAGACTCTTTTACTTTGGCAATCAATGCCAAAAACACAGGCCAATGTAGACCCTTATTTGATTACTAATTTAGGAACAGGAGATCCTTTAATTAATACGAGCGTCGGTGCATATGAAAATCCAAGTATAAAAACGGGAACCTTAGGTGCTCGTTATGAAATAACCAAGTGGGCTATTATCAATGGTGTCTGGGAATATACGAATGATTCGACGATAGCTACTAATAATTTTCCACAGGCTATTCTGAGTGATGCAGGAGCAGGTTTGTATACCCAGGATGGAAAGTTGTTTAGTCAATCAACGCCCTACGTCTATAATAGTTATCTTTTTGATCAGCCACCTTATAATTATTACAATATATTTAAAACCGGTTTGGAATTTATTCCTGCAGAATCCTGGCATATTTATCTGGATTACACCAGAAATCCCCGTAAGTTTTCAGGAAATATCGACGATAATATGAATCACTTTGGGTTTGAAACGAGTTGGGTTCCTACAAAGAATGTTGGTTTCTTTGCCCGGTATACATTTGCGAAATGGTACGATATCCAGAATCTCATTAATAATGCTGGTACAAGTGATCAGCTTAAATATAGAAGCTATGATAACCTTTATCTTGAAACACGGTTATTATTACCTGCGGATATTATGCTTTCCATTATGTATGGAGTGGGACCTACCTATAACATCAAGACTTCATCAGCGGATCCGTTGTTAAGCTACTATACTAATCCTGTTTTTGTAACTCAGCATATCGTTCGTTTAACGTGTGAAAAGAAGTTCTAAGTGGATTTAAAACCAATCAAAAGAGGAGTGTTTATGAGAAAAATCGTTATATCAGCTGTTGTGTTTGCCTTTTTGGCAGCCGGATGCACAGGTTCTTTTAACCTGACCCGTAAGGTGTATAATTTCCATCGTTCTCAAACAGAGAAATGGTCGGACGAACTTTGTTTCTTGTTGGTGGCGATTACCCCTGTCTATGGTTTTGCGACCTTGGGTGATGCCATCGTCTTTAATTCAATTGAATTCTGGACGGGGAAAAACCCTATTGAGATGTCTTCTACCGCACCCACAACCCGTATTGCTCAAAATGGTCAAGATAAGGCGACGATGACCTACGATTCACAAACCCAACAGGTGCATGTTGCTTCTGCCAACAAAGGTGTTATCTTTGAACGTACGGATAACAGTGTTATCGCTAAGAATGAAAATGGAGAGGTTCTTTATTCTTCTGTACAAAATTCTAATGGCGACGTTGCTGTTTATGACAGCAAGGGCAATCTTATTCAAGATTATCCTGCCGGTCAGATTGCATTGTTGAAAGAGAAGTATTTACAGAAGTAAGATGGTATTTATAGTCATCCAAACGGGCAGATGGTTCTAAATCATCTGTCCGTTTTTTTATGTCAAGAGGCTTATGAATCGCTGCGGCTGGTGTACTCAAGATAGTATTTATATGGATTATCATGACAAGGAATGGGGCCGGCCTGTTCATGATGATCGTCTGCTTTTTGAATTTCTTATTTTAGAGGGAGCTCAGGCGGGCTTAAGCTGGTTAACTGTCTTAAAGAAGAGGGAGAATTATCGCAAGGCCTTTGATCATTTTGATGTGCGTCAAGTGGCTCGTTATGATGATCAAAAGATTCAAGAGTTGTTATCGAACGACGGTATTATCCGTAATCGTTTAAAGATAGTCTCTGCTATCCGTAATGCCAGGGCTTACTTAGACATTCAGAAAGAATTTGGCTCATTTGATCGCTATCTGTGGCGATTCACCGATGGTAAAATTCAGAAGAATCATTTTAAATATTATAAAGATCTTCCTACCCAAACACCTTTGTCTGACGCCATTAGCAAAGACCTAAAGATAAGAGGTTTTAATTTTGTAGGTTCAACGATCATTTATGCCTATATGCAGGCGGTAGGAATGGTCAATGATCATACTCAGGATTGTTATTTGTATCATTCGTGAGAATGGGCCTATTTTAAAAAATTGGCCCTTCTTTGGCTCTTCAGTATATAATGAAAACGAATTATTGGGAGAGCACCTTTCTTTCGGAAAACGGAGACAAAATGGCCTATCAGATACTAATTGTCGATGACGATGCGGATTTCCGTCAGGAGATGGCAGAATGCCTGTCTCGTTATCGGGTTACAGAGGCCAGAAACGGTCAAGAAGCGATAGAAATCTTAAAGAGGCCCAACGCCATTGATTGTGTTGTTCTTGATGTCATCATGCCTCAAATGTCTGGCATTGAGGTCCTTCGTCAAATCAGAACACTCCAACCTAATCTCGGAATTATTATTTTAACCGGTCAAAGTACCAAGGACTTTGCCATTGATGCTCTGAAGGCGCATGCGGATGATTACATCGAGAAGCCTTTTGAAGTGGATAAATTTCTTCGCAGTATTCAGAAAATCCTAGATAGTAAAAGCAAGACTCCTCATAGTCCTATTTATAAAATGGATCGTATTAAGAGATTTATTGAGAACAATGTTGATAAGAAGATGAGTTTAAACGATGTTGCCGAAGAGGTTTGTCTAAGTCCTAAATATTTGAGTCGGTATTTTAAAAAAAATACAGGATTGGGGTTTAATGAATATCGCCTAAAATTGAAGATGCAGGAAGCTCAGAGGATACTTAAGACAAGCGAAGCGACGGTGGATCAGATTTCACTCAAGTTAGGTTATAAGAACCCGGAATCCTTTATTCGTATATTTGAGAAATTTGTGAACGCAACGCCGACACAATACCGTCTTAAAAGTAAGGATCATCCCAATGGCAGGAAACGTTAATCCCATTAAGGTTAGCAATATTGTTTATGGTGTATTGCTATTGTTGATCGGGATCGTCTATTATTGGACGGCTCAGTTTGGGTTTATCTTTGCCTGGCAACATTCTAATGTAACCGCCGTATGTCCATCCTCCTCCTTAGGTTTTATCGTCATCTTTGCCCTGGGTTATCGTTTTTGGCCCGGCATTTGGCTAGGAGATTTTCTCGTTAATGCGTATTATTTTCTTTCTACCCATTCCTTAAATATTTCTCAAATTATCGGCTAATTGAAATCCGCTTTTAGGTTTCATTTTTAAGTCTGTGATAATTAAATCCGGTTTTAACTCACAGGCCTTCTCAAAAGCCAAAGCGCTGTTAGATAGAACCTCTACTTCATAATTATTAAAAGACAACACCTCCTTAATCTCTTCTAGTAATTCTAAATCATCATCGACAACCATAATTCTTGGTATCATCACCTGTGTCTCCATAACGGGTTTAAACTGAACCTCTCTTTGAACCTGTTCTAATGATATCATAAACGCCTCCTTTTTGTCTTACTATAAGGATAGTCCAGAAACAAGATTTAACCATGGATTAAATCCACTTTAAGTTGACTTATCTCTACTTCTTTCCAAGGAGGAGTGCTGCTTAACCAGAAGAGTAATAATGACCGTTGTCCCCTGGCCTTTAATACTTTGAATATCCAAACGTCCATGATGTAAGTTGATGATTTCATTACAGATAGGTAAACCCAGGCCGGTCCCTTTGGCCTTGGTCGTAAAGAAAGGTCTAAAAATCTTATCCAAATCCTCAGGATCAATACCGCTTCCGTTATCTTTAATGCTGATCATCAGATTTTTTTGCTCCCGCTTCACACTAACCTCGATACGGCCTTCCTTAGTGGGTATGGCCTGATAGGCATTGTTTAAAAGGTTCAAAAAGACCTCTCTCATCTGGTTGCTATCCACCTCAATTGTAAAGTTATGGTCCACTTCATAATACCTTTCCAATAAGATGTCCGAGGGTTGAAACTGATGAGAAATATTAGAAATGCATTCATCCAGAAGATTTAAAATAAGACACGATTCAGGTAAAGGCGCCTTAATGCGTGAATAACTTAAAAGATTATCAATAATACGATTTCCCTCCCAAACCTTCTTCTCGATATTCTCTAAATGTTTACCTGCCAAAGCATCCTTGTGCTTATTCTTAAGATTATGAACAGCCATCTGAATGACACCTAAAGGAGTCCGCAGCTCATGGGCAACAATCGCCGCCAAGGTTCCCATGTCCGCCAAACGGCTGACTTGCTTTAATTCATTCTTTAAAATCTCCTGTGCCCTCTTGCGTTCCATAATATCCTGCGTAATCGTTGAGGCTCCAATAATCTTTCCTTGAGCATTTTTAATTGGAGAAATGGTTACGGAGACATCCACCAGGTGACCATCCTTATGCTGACGAACAGTTTCAAAATGCTCAATCTTTTTTCCATCAAGAATCTTCTCAATAAACCCTACCACCTCTCCCTGACCATCTTCAGGAACTATCTTTTCAACAGATTGTCCAACAATTTCCATAGCGGTGTATCCAAAAAGACGTTCCGCTCCCTTATTCCAACTGGTAATCACGCCTTCAAATGTCTTACTAAAGATGGCGTCATTAGAAGACTCTACAATAGCTGCCAACAACTTATTAGCCTCCTGAGCCTTGACACTTTCCGTAATATCTACCGACACCCCTAACAAACATGGCAAATCAATCCCCGAAGCCTGAAAAGGGATTTTCGTCGTAGACAAATACCGTACCTGCCCTTTAGCATCCGTGATAATCTCCTGAGGAATATATTTAGGTTTTCCCTGTCGAATAACCGCCTGGTCATCTTCGCGAAAATGACGAACCTCTTCCTGTGATTTAGAAAAATCTGCATCTGTCCTTCCAATTAAACCTTGAATAGTCGTTCCATACGCATCCGCCACCGCCTGATTAACTAAAATAAAACGTCCCTCAACATCTTTAGCAAAAATGAAATGAGGAACCAAATCGATAATTTGCCTCAAACGCTGTTCGCTAACCTGAATCGTCTGTTCCATTTTCTTGCGATCCGTAATGTCACGATAATTAATAACAATGGATCCTATCGCCGGGTCAGCTAACAAATTCTGTCCTGACCCTTCAATCCATCGCCACAAACCATCCTTATGCCGAATTCGAATGGTCGCATTGATGACTTTTCCAGGCTCATTAAAAACTCGAATAAATTCTTTAATAATTCTAGCCCTATCTTGAGGATGAAGATATTCGGAAATATTATGCCCCTCTTGATCTTCCTTGGTATACCCTAAAATCTTGGTTGTGGAGGGACTAATATAAGAAATGATCCCCACAGGATTAAGCAGCATAATCATATCCAAACCATTCTCGACTAAAGCCCTGAAATGCTGTTCCCTAAGATTTATTTCCTTCTGGGATTGACGACGTTCGTAAAGCGCTGCCGCCAACAGCAAGGTAGTTCCGCAAACAGTCCCGATAAAGGTTTGTAATAACAGAAGCGACATGTTTACATCGTTTACAACAAATGGACCAAACCCATGATCCGTTCCCTGAACATCTTGAAACACCGTTACGACAATGGATGTGATTGCTCCCCAATAACCAAAACGGTATGTTAACCAAATCATCAGGGCTAAAGGCACATAGGTAATGGGGACATGGGATTGACTGATAATCGTTTTCCCAGTAAACACCAGTCCATTGACAACAATTAAGAAACATAACGATATGAAAAACTCCACAATGCGCTTAGGGTTACTCTTAGGCAATGGCCTTTGACCTAGAGCCCAAAAAAGAGGCACTAAGGTGACCAGACCGATTAAGTCTCCAAGCCACCAGGTTAACCAGATCACTTCATAGGAACTCCAGAATGGCCGTTCGCTCAGACAGACAATGAAAGAACCCCAGGTAGCGTTAAGAGCGCATCCAATCATCGACAACAACATGAATCTGGAGATATCCGAAACCCTATGCAAAGGGTTCCGATTAACAATGATTTTCTTAAGGAAAAAACAGATGAACACAGCTTCTAAGGTATTGCCCATCGCAATAGGAGCCGATAATCCGATAATTTGAGAAATATTTAAGGAATGGGTAGAAAGAAAATAATACGCATTAA
>JADFYF010000032.1 GCA_015233165.1 Candidatus Omnitrophota bacterium | reverse complement strand
GCTGAATATGAGGGAATCGAATACGCTACTTTAGAAAAATTTGAAGAAGCGTATGCAGGTGAATGGGACTCAGAGGAGGCATTCGCTGAAGATTTAGCTAGTGAAACGATGGAAATCCCAAAACACTTAGAGTTCTACATTGATTATGAAAGACTAGCCAATGATCTGTTTATCAATGACTACTATTCTGCGGAAGGAGAGGGTTGTAAAGTTTACGTATTTAGAAGGCTTTAAGTTGTACGACCTGGGCATGTCGAAAAACTGCCTTTTTGTATTAATAGAATTCTTTAGGAGTTAATTTTAGCTCATATTAGGTAATTCTTTATAAATCCGACGCGATAATTTAGAAAGAAAACGCTCCCTCAGAAAGTCCTAAAAGGCCTTGAAAGAGGGTGATTTAAGTTAAATACTGTTATGTAAAGCGTCAATAGTTTCTCCGGGCGTTCGCGTAAAAATAAGCGCAAACAATATTTTAAAGAACAAGAAGAACTCGGAACTTACTGTTATACGTGTCTGGCCAAGGTAAAATCTGAGGCTACACTCAATGCTTTTCGTTATAGTTCTTTTGAGACTCTATCTATAAAACGAGCATAAAGCTCTGTATTTAGCCGAGTCAACTCAAAAGAGCGAGTTCACGAATTCAGGATTTAATAAGAAAGAATTAATGAGCCATAAAGGGCCTCTGGTTTTTTAAGACCGCATAGATAAATAGAGTCAATTTACGAGCGACTGCAACAATAGCTTTTTGTTTACCGAAGGAACGGTGATGTCTGTTTTGAATACGGTCAAAGAATTTTTTTAAGATGGCGTTCTGTTTAATGGCTTTCCAGGAAGATTCAATAAGCATGGAACGTAAATATCCATCACCCATGTGGGTAATTGATCCTCGACGATTCGTTAAGCCGGATGAATGTTCAGATGGGACAATACCAATAAAAGAAGCTAATTGCCGTTGATTGCTTAATAAAGCGGGGTTGCCAATTTTAGCTAAGAGAGTTATAGCGGTAATTGAGCCAATACCGTCGATAGAACGAACTAATTGAATATTTTTTTGTATATCTGGGTGCTGTTGGATGAATGTGTGTATTTGTTTGAGGGATAATAGGCAACGTTGGCGGGCTAGGTGATGGTCTTCGAGGAGTAAGTCAAGTTTTTGACGCAGGATAGGGTCATGGCAATCTAAATTTTTAATATATTCCATATGAGGCTTCATCCAGTTTTGTTTGATAGAATCATCAGGCAGAGGCAGTCCTGCAAAAAGGAATAATGATTTAATTCTTCGTTTAATGGCCATGCGTATAGTAACGTATTGTTGATAGGATTTAAAAAGATGACGTAATTGGCGCCAATGAGCTTGGGGGACATGAATGGAAGATAACTCACCGGCCTTAAGGTCTGAAGCTAACTTCTTTGAGTCCATCTTGTCAGTTTTGACTTTTTGATTAGGTTTACGGGATAAGGTGGTAGGGGCAACGACCAGGCAAGGTATGTTTTGAGCGGTGAGGGCGTCATAAAGGCCAAAACCGGTTGGACCAGCTTCATAAACACAGATAACCTTTTTGTCTTTGAATTGATTTTTGATGTACTGGATCAAATTCTCTGGGTTAGAAGGAATGGTTTTAGAGCGTTGTGAGTTATGGTGATCCATCACAGTAAAAGAAAAGGTTAACTTGCTGACATCAATGCCGATAAAAACATCAAAATCTTTGGGGTTATACGTGAGCATCATAGTTCCTCCTAGGTTGGTTTTTATCTATATAACTATAGTATACTTATACTTAGGAGGAATTATTGATGCTTTAACATAGCATCTATATATATGAAGCAAACCCCATTTGTCCACGTCGTTATCCTAATAGCTTTCCTAATGAACAGCTTTGGAGCTTTACCTTTAGCCCAAGCCCAAGAGTTCAATTTGCCTGCACCTGGGGTGATGGTACACCTAAGCCCCGCATTTAATCCACCGATGCTTAAAGGCCTTAAGGTACATACGGATAATCCGTTTAGATTTGATTTTATTCTTGATAAAGGCGACAGTGCTTTAAGCAACGATCATCTGAAAGAGGAGTCTAGCAAGCTGATTAAATACTTTTTGGCTTCATTAACTATTCCTGAGAAAGATTTATGGGTTAACTTGAGTCCGTATGAGAAGGATAGGATTGTCCCTGAGTCTTTTGGTGTAACGGAAATGGGCAGAGATTTATTAGCCGAAGATTACATGCTTAAGCAGATCACAGCCTCTTTGATTTATCCGGAAGATGCAGTAGGGAAGAAGTTTTGGAAACGTATCTACGAAGAAGCTGCCAAGAAATATGGCACGACCAATGTTCCTGTAAATACATTTAATAAAGTGTGGATTGTGCCAGAAAAAGCAGTGGTCTATGAAAATGCAAAGGCAGGAACAGCCTATGTGGTTGAGTCTACGTTAAAGGTTATGTTAGAACAGGATTATTTATCATTAGAGAAACACGAAGGTATTCAAAGTAAGAGTACGGATAGCAAGAATACCAGTCAGTTAGGAAGTGATATTGTGCGTGAGGTGGTTATTCCTGAATTGACCAAGGAGATTAATGAGAATAAGAATTTTGCACAACTACGCCAAGTTTACAATTCATTAATACTTGCCACTTGGTATAAAAAGAAGATCAAGGATAGTATTTTATCTCAAGTCTATGCCGATAAGAATAAAACAGCTGGCGTCAACATTGACGACCCGCAAGAGAAACAGAAAATTTATCAGCAATATTTAAAAGCTTTCAAAAAAGGTGTTTATAACTATATCAAAGAAGAACCAAACCTTGTGACCAATGAAACCATTCCTAGGAAATATTTTTCTGGTGGGTTGCTTCTGATTACTCCAATTAGTAGAGCAACTCCTGAACAAGCAAGTAAAGCAATGATTAGCAATGATCAAGCTATGCTGATTGCCTCCGAAGTAGTAGATACTGAACGTGAAACAGTAGCAGCTTTAGGCAAGGCTGTATTGGAACCTGCTAGTAAAGCAATGAATTCTAATGATCAAGTCATGAATGCAGATGTAAGTCAGGAAATAAGAGAAACTTCTGAGACAGATTTAATAAGTCAAACAACGACTGTTAACCAAGGCTTAATTCATGTAATTGTGGATAGTCAAAATAGACAAAGATTTGTATTTGACATCAATGATGCAAGCAATGTCATGAATTTATCAAATGATCAAGCGATGTTAAATACAGGAGATATTAAATATTTTATATTTCATTATTTGAAGCCTCAAGAAATATCCTTCTTAGAACCATGGGCGGATAAGTTATTGGGATTAGATAAATCAGATATAAATAGACTTAAAGATGAGATATTTAACGAGAACGAATTGAAAACTTATTGGTCTCAATTGGTACAATTTAAGAAATTGACGGGTCATAAGTTTTCTATATTTTTATATGGATTACCTGCTATTAAATATCTTATTAAGAATAAAAGAGATTTTAAGAAGATAGGAGAGATAGCGATAAATCTTATGAGATTAAAAGGAAATGCATATACGGGCGGTATACCATTTTTCACGTATCTTATTAAGAATGCAGAAGATTTAAAGAGGATTGGAGGGCAGTTAGTTAAATTTCAGGGATTATTTGATGAAATGTGGTTCTCATTTGAAGGATTAGGGGCGGTCAAGGATCTTATTAAGAATGAAGAAGATTTAAAGAGGGTCGGAGGGCAGGTGGCAGAACTTGGAAAATTATCGGGAAATCAGTATGATTTCTTTAGGTACGCATTACCATCGGTCAAAGATTCTATTAAGAATGAAGAAGATTTAAAGAGTATTGGAGGGCAATTGGTTGAATTTTGGAAATTGGTAGGAAAAAATGAGAGCTTATTTAAAGATGGATTACCGGCGTTTAATTATCTTATTAAGAATGAAGAAGATTTAAAGAGTATTGGAGAGCAATTGGTAGAGCTTGGGAAATTAGCAGGAGAAAATCAGGCCTATCTATTTCGATATGGATTACCATCGATCAAGGATTTAATTAAGAATAAAGAAGATTTAAAGAGTATTGGAGAGCAATTGGTAGAACTTGGGAAATCAGCAGGAAAAAATGCGAACATATTTTTTCAGCTTGGTCTGCCTACGGTCAAGAGATTAATTCATAGCACGGAAGATATGTTAAAATACGGTAATGATATTATAAGTATTATGAACATGACAAGTGGTGCTGAAGACCAAACATTAAATTCTTTAAGGGGGTTAGAATCATTAATTAATACTTTATCTTCTGTTTGGAGCAAATTTATTAAACCTGTAGTTTATCGTCAAACAGTAGGTAGTTTTTTAGTCTTTCAACAAATAGGCGTACTTTTCGAAGAAAAAGCTATCAATTCACAAGACGATCTAGATTTTCTTTTAAAGTTTATTAATCAGCAAGGTATGAAGGCTGCTGATAGTTTGGGGAATTTTATTGTTAAAGGTGTAAAAGAAGGGTTGATTGCAAAGCCTATATCTAAGGATAGTCAAAGCTTAGAGGAATATTTTGGACAAGAAGGAGCTTATCCCATTATTGAGGTGTATCGTGCTTATAAAAATGATCCTCAAGAATATAAAGAGTTAATTAAGAAATGTCGCGCTATTCAACAAGCTTTGGTTGATGGTGATGCTCAAAAGTATGAGAAAGATCCTATTTTTTCAGCAATGCAGATGTACGTATTTCCACCTGAAGTTACAGCATTACTTGACATGTATGGGAAGATAACAGCCCAACGTCCTGATCGTCCGCAAGATACAGAAATTATTCCAATCAATTTAAGAAAAACTCAGCCTGTGGGTATATCGACTGGTGCGTACATCTTAAATGATTCTTCAAAACCTTTGGATAGCACTCCCTGGTCGGTTATTTTGGATGTGGTTAAGAAAGAGAATGCTTTAACAGAACATAAGATGAGTGAAGATGATGTTCTTGCTTTAGGCAAAGATCTTTTGGTTCGTTGGCAAGGTGGAAAATTAGGAGAAGATAAACAGGAATTATTAGGGCGGCTGTATCGCTATTATCTTGCGCAAGGAGGAACGTTACTACCCCAAGATCTTAATTCGGTAAGAAATATTATGTCTCTTAAAGAATTTTCTGCTGATACATTAAGAGATAACATATCAAGTCTGATGAAAGTTTATCAAGAGAAGAACCCGCAGGAATATTATTCTATATTAAAGAAAATGTTTAGAACAAAAATAGAAAATCCAAAAGCAGCAGCAATAGGTGTTGGAAAAGCTTTAAATAGTTTTCGTAATGACCCTTCGAAAGGTAAGTCAGTATTAGCTAAAATTCTAAGAGTTACCGATGAGGATGTGCTAAATCAACTTTGGGATCAATTAGCGGAGTTGTCTGATCTAAAGGACTTAGAGAATATACTAACTAAGTTAGAATTTAGGGTTCAACCTGGTAAAGAGGCGGATGTGATGGCTCGTCAATTATTAGGGGAAGAGATAAAAAAGATGCAGGGAGAGTTTTCCGCAAAATATAAATTTAATGAAGAAAGTCAGAAAATTTCTTTACGGTTTGAGGTGTCCAAAAGACAGGCTCATGGGGTGGCGGGATTGAATATGGGTGTTTGTGTTACTCCTGATGAGAAACTTTGGGACAATCCAAATTTTATGAATGTGATTATATGGAATGAAGACAACATCGCTCTTGGTGGTATGCATATTTTGCTCATCAAAGATGGCGACAAGAGATATCTTACTTTGCCAGGAATTAATCCTAGTACAAGCCTTTTAACTAAAGTGAATGCTGATGATATTTATAACAAACTTATCGTATATGCGCAGGAGGTATCTACGGCTCTTGGATACGATGGTGTGCTGATTCCAACTAGTACAGGCATACATTCCAATCGTTCAGAAATTCAACGTGTGATTGCTGCTGCTGCAAAACAATATAAAACACTAACATTAAGTAAAGAGCATCAATTTAGTTATTCTCCATCGTATTCTTTTAACACAGCTTATATTGTAGATAAGGCACAAACTGTGAATAAGACGGAAGCTAAACGATCTGATGAAGCTATTTTAACTAAGACACACATGCAAAAGAATTTAGGTGGTATTGACTTTAACTCTGACAAGATGAATTTAGAGACTCGTAATCAAGGGGGCGAAATCAAATTCCACCTCGACCCCGCACAACTCGCCCAACTCCAAAATGCCCCTGGATTTACGCCTGTCATTATCAGTATCCAGCCAATGATTGACATTAAATTATTCTTAGGTCTTAAGAATACCGAAGACAAATTAGCCAGTGTTTAAGATTGTCAACTCATATTGTAAAATATTCAATATTTAACTTGACTATTAATCAAAATAGTTGTTGACAAAAATAGTGATTCTGATAATATCATTCTCAGAAATTGGATGTTAATCAATTTTCCACTGTCCCCTCGGTGAAAGTAAAGCAGAAAAATTCCCCAAAGCAGTAGTTCTTCTTAAAATCTAGTAGTTTAACGCAGCTCAATTTCTTTCCGCCCATATAAAGAAGTTGGACTTGCAAGATGTATTTTTTGTAAGGAAATCCGTATGTACACGGTTCCACAAAGAATTCAAATCTTGAAGTTCGTGGGTGAACAAGGAATTGTGAGTGTTGCTGACATCTGTCGTCATCTCTTCCAATCCGATAAGTTCCACACTGTTCGTTCTACTCTTTATCATCTAGGTGTTTCTCACATCCGATACAATAATATTTATGGTGGTCTATGGTATATAGAGAATCCCAAACTCTATGAGCTTTTAGCCAGCTATTATCCCAATTTAGCTGACTTTGAAGTCATACCTATTCTTGGTCATTTGATCCCGCATTATTTAGGGCTTAACCGCATTCGCAGTACTTTTGAATTCTCTAAACAAATTACTATTGATGAATGGTGGTCAGAGCATTATATCCGTGTCTTGCCAGCTGTCTTACGTATGAGGGAATGCACTCCTAAAATCCCTGACGCTATTTTTTGGCGTAAAAAACAGGATGGCAGCCGTCAGAAATTCTTCCTGGAATATGAACGGTCTTTAAAGAACATGACACGCTATGAAGAAATATTTTCCTCTTATTCCAAAAGGCCAGAAGTTCATGGACGTAATGTTATTTACCTATGTGATACTTCCAAAATAAGAGAAGAGTTATTAAGGATCGAGGCCAGACTGGCCCAAACAGGCAGGATTGATAAAGCGGGCGAGTGTTTTCAGTTTCTTACCCTGGAGAATTTTTATAAGAATTACGAGAATACTTCACTACAAAAACAGGAGGGTACGAATGAAATTAATCAAACAGTGGTACAAAGCACCAGCGTTTAAATCTTTTTTGATTCTTATGCTTCTTATGGTTTTGACAAGTCAAAACGCTTCGGCGGATTTAATCAGTAGTATGGATGATTTGCAAAGTAAGATCAAAACCATATGTAATCCGTTGGCTATTATCTTCCTTATTGTAGCGGGCTGGCAGAAGGCTATGGGAAACAGCCAGATGTTTATTTTGGCTTTAATAGGAACAGTTGTCATGTTTGGAGCTCCACAGATAGTCAATTTTATCAGCGCATCATTTGGGGGTTAAATCATGCGTTCTTATTCAGAGAAATGTTTAAGAAATTTACAGGATAGAATGATTGTTTTTGGCTTTGAAGGTTGGGATATCTTCATCGTTTTGGGAGCCGCCCTAATCCTACAGACAATCAAGGTGAATAACCTTGTGATATGGGCCGTTTGTGGGGCCATGAGCGGTTTCCTTATATTAATCAAGAAAGGCAAACCAGCCAATGCAACGGAGTTTTATCTGGATTGGTTTTTTAAAGATAAACGCTTTAGCGCATTTGCACAGAATCTTGCCTATACGATTAAAGGCCGTGAGCTTGATCTAAAGCTCAACGGCCTACAGGAGATATTGCCTTACAGTCATTTGGAAGATGGCTTTTTAGTCCTTAAAGATGATTCTCTATCCGTCGCCTATGAAATGACCTGTCCTGCTCTTGATAATCTATCCTCCGATGAGCTTATGCACCATTCGCAGAAAATTGAAACTTTCCTGAATGGTTTAAGCGATAGAGCCAGTTACCAAGTCATCTTTACCTTAGACAGTAATTACGGCAAAGAAATAGCCGAACATAAACTCATCAAAACCAATCATCCATTAATTAAAACTATGCATGGCAAGCGTATTGAACGCTTTGAATCTTTAGAGAAGGAAAAACTCTTTAGACGCAGATGTTGTTATTTATTGGTTAATTTTGCACTAGCGGTTAATTCCAAACGGCTTAATTTCTTTAAAAACACGAAGAAATTAACCATCGCCCAAGTGGATGAAGCCAAAAAGGATTTCCGTCTGGTGCAAAATAATATAGAAGAAGGCATCAATGGTGCGGGGTTTGGGTGTAGGCGACTCGATGAATATGCGCTTATGTGCTTAATGTACAAATACCTAAACCCCGACCGCCTCAAAGAAGGGATTGATTGTCCAAAGCCTAAAGACAATGAGGTTTTTGTTAAACAGATCAGCTGTTCTGATATCTGTATTGATGAGAAAAAGGGCGAGTATATTCATTTTGGTGGTTTTTATCATAAATATATCTCTCTTAAAGTCCTTCCTGAAGCAACATTTCCAGTGATGTTATCTAAGCTTGATCATTTATCTTTCCCTGAATTTGATGTGATTGTGAACTTTCAGGCACCGGAAAAAGAATGGGGACGTATCAAGATTGAAAGCATGCGCAAGCGTGAATACGGCAATATGCAGGGCATGTTTGGCATTGTCAATAAGGATGCCCAAACCAAGGTTGGTCAATACGAATATCTCCTAGAAGAAATTCAACAAAGCAATCAAAAGCTTTTTCGTATGCAATTGACCGTCCATGTTTATGGACAGGAGTATGAGGAAGTCAAAAAGAAAACAGCGGAGGTTATTCGTTTATTCTCCTCGTTAAATGGAACAGAAATGCACGATGAGCGTTGGGGATCTGTTAAACCTATTTTTATTAGCTGTCTGCCTGGCTGGACTAAAGAATCCTCACGTTGGGTTTTGCTTAAATCGGCTCATCTAGCAGATTTTATGCCATTCTTCTCTGAATTTAAGGGAAGTGGTAAGGCCGAGTGTTTATTTTATAACACAACTCACGGACTAGCTTCCTATGATCCTTTTTGTGAAGATTTATCTGCGTTTAATACCGTCGTTGTCGGTGCTTCTGGTGCAGGAAAGAGTTTTACAATCAATCAGATTATCAATCAATATAGCAAGAATGATCCTGTTGAAATTTTTATTGATATAGGAGGTTCTTATAAACGTCAGGTCATTTTAAAAGGCGGGGAATATATTGATTTGGGGTTAAAAGAGAAATTTACCATTAATCTTTTTGATTTATCTGCTGGTAAGAAATTGTCAGATTTTAGCGAAGAAGAACAAAACGAAATTCTTATCATCAAGACAAAGACGATTGAGCAAATGATAGGTGGTGTGGCCCGCTTTAATGGTTCAGATCAAATTGTAGAAGATTATATTTTTCGTTCTATACAAAAGTTATACCGCAGTGTGGATTATCCCATTCTAAGTGATTTGAAAGAATCTCTAAAAGCCACTGCTGAGGCTCATAAAACCCTCCAACAGTTTTATGAGCCCGTTGTAGGGCTTTTAGGGAACTGGTTAAAAGGCGGCCAATACGGTCAGTATACAGACGGTAAATCAACGATCTCTTTGGATAAAAGTGTCATTTGTTTTGATTTAAAAGGATTGGAAAAATTTGAACGTTTACAGGCGGCCATGCTCACTATTGTCACTAATTTTGTCTGGGGCAAAATTATGAGTGAGCCAGGACGACGT
Organism: Candidatus Omnitrophota bacterium; assembly: GCA_015233165.1. Taxonomy (GTDB): domain Bacteria; phylum Omnitrophota; class Gorgyraeia; order Zapsychrales; family Fredricksoniimonadaceae; genus JACQCF01. The sequence goes on along the minus strand of JADFYF010000032.1, from coordinate 9,918 downwards.
AAGTTTGTCATCTTTGATGAATGTTGGAAATTATTATCTACCCCTGAATCCGCTAAATTTATTGCGGAATGTTATAGGACATTTCGTAAATATGGGGCAGGGGCTATATCTGTTACACAATCTCTTAATGATTTTTTGTCTGGTGGCTTGGAACATGCCATTTTAGGCAATTCAAATACTCGTTTTATCCTTCGTCAAAACTCTATGCCTGCCGTTAAAGCGATTGTGGATTATTTTAATTTTAACGAACAGGAGAAACATCTTATTGAAACCTTACGGATTCAAAAAGGTGAATATTCGGAAGTGTTTTTCTCACAGTCCAAACAGTTACAACATATCAGTGCCAAGATGGTCATTTGTCCAACTCCTATTGAATATTGGGTAGCAACCACTGATGCGATGGATCTTAATTATTACGAAAAAATCAAAAAGGATAATCCTGAGTTGAATATGTATACCGTTCTAGAGAAGTGCGCTAAAGATTATCCTCGTGGAGTTGGCTATGAGAAAGGCACTCATTAAAGAAAGGACAATTTTTATGACGGATAAGTACGTTTATTCAGTTGGTTTAATTTGTTTATTATCCACTTGCTGTACGTTCAGACAAGCCGGTTACACGGCTCTAGGTGCGGGGGTGGGTGGTGGTATTGGTTATTCCATTCATCACGATGGAAAAGAGGCGGTTATTGGTGCTACGGGTGGTGCTTTAGTCGGTAATGTAGCAGGCCAATGGCAGGATCAGGTTGAGAAAAATAAACATGATAAAAGTTTTCAAGAAGGTTATACCCAGGCCAAGGTTGATACAGCCATGAAGAATTGGGATCAAAATACAGGAAAAGGCATGGAACCTAAAAAGCAGTTAGTCAGCATCATGGTTCCTAAACGTGAAGAAAATGGTGTTATTTATGACCAAAGAAAAATAACCGTCGAGGACTACCAATGAGAAAAATATTGATCCTAACCTTATTTGGTCTTTTTGTATGGACTAGCTATGCTAAGGCAGTTGCCTTTACCGATCCAGCCGTTCTGGCAGCAATCTTACAACAGACGGCAACCCAAACAGCCGAACATTTAAGGGAATTAGCTCAGGCCATCCAACAAGTTCAGCTTCTTCAGTCGCAATTATCTAACGCACAGAATTTATTGTCATTAGCCCAGCAATCCGCTCAAGGCATTGATGGATTACAGTCATTAGGAGATTTTCGCAATGTGATCTTATCAGCCAATAGTGTCATCCAAAGTATTCAATCAGATATTAATACGTCTAATGATCTATCCCAGCAGTGGAAGAACTTATTTGGTTCTTTAGATCCTTGGATTCAAAACTCTAATTCTGCCTTCGCCAATATTAATACATCCGACAAAATGAACTCTTCGAGTTATTTAGTAGGAGACAGTTACCAGCATTTATATGAACAAAATGCCAATACGATTAGTCAATTTATGGCTAATGCTCAACAGGTCAGTGAAAAAGGAGCCTTAAAGCAGATCGCCGTAGAAACAGCTCAGCTGATTCAGATGGAAAATAATGTCATTTATCTTTTATCGCAGTTGCTTAAGGGCCAGAGCATTGAAGCCTCAAACACGAATTTAAAACGCAAGGAAGAGGCTGTGCAGTTTCAGCAGGAGAATCAAGGTGTTAGGGCCTTTATGGGCATTGTCGATGATAAAACCTATGAGATTTAGTCTATGGACTTAGTGATTTCTGTTATCAAAGTGGATTTAGGGAATTGTTTAAATGCTGGCCGTTATATGTTGGTGTCTTTGTTTATACTGGCTGTATTTATACGCTACGTTGGTCTTTTAAGCCATCACGTTAATTGGGCCGATGTCATTCTAAGATTGGTGATTGGGTTTATTCTTTTACAAAATTATGTGTGGATCATGGATACCACTCGCAATATGGTCTGTGGCGTTGATCAAATGATTACGCCCGAACAAGATTTTGTTAATCAATACGCCAATATGAGTCAGACCATGCAGACCAAGAACGAGAATACAACCAATCAGAGCATCTTGACTCAGGTGGCTAATGCAGTTGTTAATTTTGGTCGTTACACCATCCGTAATTTGATTATCAACTTGTCTTTTATTTTTTATGCGCTTTTTGCGAAAGTCATGGAAGCCATTAGATATTCGATGGTAGCTATTTTATACAAAACAGGGCCAGTCTTAATACCACTACTTTTATTTGAGTCAACAGCGAATGTCGTTAAAGGTTGGTACACCAGTTATGTCTCTGTGCTTTGCTGGCCTATTCTTTGGCATATTATTTTATCGATTGCGGTGAGTTTAGGCAATCAGATTATGACCAATGGAGGTCTTGAGCAGTTTGCCTGTCTTAATTTTGCGGTTTGTTTCGTGCTTATTTTCTCACCTTTTATTATTAACAGCTTTGTAGCTGGACTTGGAGTGGGATCATCTTCTGGTTTAGCTGGAATGATGTCATCGACAGCCACAGGCAACTTAATGACTTCCACAGGACATGCAGGACTTAAAACAACTGCCTTTATTATTGCAGATAAATTTCTTAAAACTCCAACGACTTCATCAGGCAAGTTTAAAGATTATATGTTGGGAGATAACAAAGAAAAAGAAGGAGCCTAATCACGAGCGAATTAGTTTTTAATAGAGTTATTCTAGAGAAGAATAATCAAATTCTGATGTATCTATCAGTTATTTCGCTGATGCTTAATTTTGTTTTAGTGCTGGGGTTGATGCAAGCGCATCAAAAACCACCCTTAGTGGTTTACGCCCAAGAGGGGCAGGTATCTGTCCTTAAAATAAAGACCTTAGCATTAGATGAAACTCTACTAAAAGATTTTGTTAGATTAATTGCGGGTGAATACTTATCTTTTTCAGTAGATTCCTTGCCCAAACAAATTGAAGGCATAAAGCCGTATTTATCTTCTAAACCAGCCGATAGCATTCTTAAGTCTTTTAAGGATAATCAGATTATCATCCAGAAACAAAGCATCTCTCAGCAGTTTGTTATTGAGAATATCATTATAACCAAGAATAAAAATCCCTTTTGGATTGAGGTACAAGGTGTTCGTAATATTCATGCGAACGGTAATGATAAGAAGGTACCTATGACCTATATCTTAGAAGTTACGAAAATTAAGCCAACGGAAAGTAATCCTTATGGCTTTTTAATGACGGACATTATTGAAAAAGACAAACCTAATAACAAAGGACAGAAAATATGAAAACCATTCTATTGATTGTATTCATGTTTTTAGCTGGGCCATTATGGGCCTATCCAGATAATCGTTATTTGGAAACAGGTAAGGTGTTATTCGAGAAGCCATTGGAAGAAGATATCTTAAAAGTGCAGACTTCCTTAGGGTATTGTACGGTGTTGGAATTTTCAGAAAGACCTACTCTAGTGACCGTCGGGGATAATTCACTTATTCAGGTTGAAATTCCACAAAACTCCAAGACTGTTGTTATCAAACCATTGCAAGAATCAGGACAAACCAATCTTTTTGTTTTTACCCCAAGCCAGAGATTTAATTATAACGTCACTATTGGAAGTGCCTCTCAGGTTGATTATGTGGTGGATGCTAAGCAATCCCTTAAAGATAAGAATAAATCACCTAATAGATTGTCTTTAGGAACAGTCTTAAAGATGGCGCGATCTTATGAATTCTTTAAACGGAATCACATTATTAACGACAGAGAATTTACCCAGAAGAATATCTTTTATCAATGTTCTTATCCTAAGATCAAAATTGATGTCATTGAGGCCTTCACTAATAAAGACCCGCATTATCTGCTTTTACATCTTGTTGTTCATAACTTACTTGATGAAACCATTAATTTGAGGGAACAAAACACTAATCTTTATATCGGTCGTCAGAAATTTAATCCTCAATATGTCCTATTTGACAGCAATCAATTAGCCCCTTTGGCTAAAACTGACGGTTGGCTTGTTTTAGAAAATAGCTATATTTCCTTAGAAAATAAATTGTCATTAAGTTTGGGAGTGGAGGACAAAGAATATGTCTGCAAGCCATTTGTTTCTTAAAACGGACAATGCTGGTAAACGCCAGCCAACCATTTTAACCTATGTTTTAATAGGAGCGTTTGTGTTTGGTTCTTGTTTCTTTTCACGGGACCAAAAGCCACATACCAAAAAAGAAGTTAAAGACATCATCATCAAAGAAAAGGATATTATTGAAGCCGCCAATAATCCTATAACCAATGAAGGTAGAGCTTTCAAACTCGATTACACCCAAGTTTTACCACCACCCGAAATCAAACAACTACCATTTGCCCCTAAGATAACCCCGCCGCCTTTGGCTAAACCAATATCACACATACAGACAAAAATGATTGTCTTCGATAATACCAATGTCTATGAAAGCAATTGGGTTATCCCTTTGGGCAGCATGATCAAGTGTCTTTTAATTCATAACATTGTAACCAATAATTTTGAAGCTCCTGTCATAGCCCAGGTTTGGGAAGATTTTTACTTTGATGGCAAATTACTTTTACCTTTTGGAACGCGAATTTACGGTACGGCCTCAACGGGTAAAGAACGAGATAGAGTCACAGTAAAATTTCACGATATTGTTTTTCAAGATGGAAAGACCATTAAGATTGATGCCATAGGTTTAAGCAAGGACGGATCTGGTGGTTTAACGGGGACGGTCATTGATGACAGTACCAAAAATACACTGATTAGCATGGCTATGAATCTTTTAAGTGGAATGGCGTTAGGTTTTCAACAAACGACGACCAATGAGCTGACGGGAATAAATCAGGTGGAAGCTAATTCACGCAATGCTTTATTAAACGGTGTGGCGAACACTTTCCAGAAACAGGCCCAGCAAGTTCAAAGTGATATCCAAAATTCTAAAGGGTATGCCATTGTTTTAGCTGGGAGTGATCTGGTTGTGTATTTCCAAAAAGAGTCAGATATTCAAGGAGGCTAGAATATGAGGTTTATATATATGTTACTTGCCGTTATTTTGTTAAGCGGATGCGAAACATTTAAAGAGCCGGATTTTGATAAGCCACTAATCCCTATTCCAGAAAATAAACCAGCTAAGTCTAAGGAAGATAAGGTTTGGGTAGAAGCTAAAACTAGTCGGATATGGATTAATCCTCATGTAGATGAGAACGGGGACTATGAGCAGGGCCATTATAAATATACGGTACTTGAAAATGGGCATTGGAGGGTGAATCCTAATGAAATCAAATAATAACATGGCCCAAGAAGATCTCCTTGTTATCTTGCTCTTAGTGGTAGTATTTTTCCACAAATACGCAGGTTGGGTTCAGGAAAAGCTGAATAGTCCATTTTTTGTTTGGTCTTTAATAGTGATTCTGATTGTAGGTTCTGTGGTTTTATATTGGCTAGGGCATCATGTGGAGAAGCTTTTAAACAGATGGAATATGTGGAAGCTTGGTATAAGGCCAAATGAAAAATCAAAGAATATATCTTTTCCGTTTATTGCTTTTAGTCTTCAGAGTCAATTGAGTCGATTCTTTAAAGTCAGCGATAGTCAGGATAAGACATTCTTAGGTTTGGATGCCCAAAAACAAAACAGGGAATTTGTGAGCATTCCCGATGCACAACGAAGTCAGCATTTGCAGGTATTAGGAATGACAGGAACAGGAAAAACCGCAGGGATATTTTTACCATTGATTTATCAGGATACTCTTAAGAATCGTCCGGTCATTATTATGGATGCCAAGGGGGAGTTGGCATCTATTAATCAGCTTAATGCCATGCTGACATCCATTGGCCGTGCGGATGATTTCTTATTGTTCTCATTGGTCCATAAAGATAAATCCTGCACCTATAATCCACTTTATGTCGGTGAATGTGATCCCCAGATTGTGATTGATGCTTTCTTTAGTAACTTTAAGGATGACAATTCTTTTTATAAAGAAACAGCTCATACAATCTTTACCAATGCTTTCTATGTGCTTCATTCCTTAGATAAACCTTTTACCGTCATGGATGTTTATACCTATTTAACTAATAACTCTTGCATGCGGGAGATTAATAATCAGGTTAAAGCTTCCAATCAAAAAGGCATTTTGTATTTAAAACTCCTCAATACTCACATAGCTCGTTTGATTGAGCAGTATAAAGGCTGGCAGCATGTCATGACCGGATTTAATAATTATCTTCTGACTCATAAAGACGACTCCTTGAATGATCCTGATAGCGATATCATTCTGACCGATGCCATACGCAATCGAAAGATTGTGTACTTTCAGCTTCCAACTAATGCCTATCCCATCCAAGCGGTGAGTATCGCCCGCATGGTGCAGGCAAACTTACGGTATATTTCCTCACTGATTCAAATAGGGCAGATACCTAAAGACATTTTGGTTAGCATTATCATTGATGAATACGCTTCATTTGCAGAAGAGTCTTTTGTGGAAGTTTTAAATAAAGCCAGAAGTAGCGGGATGATGGTAACAATCGCCCATCAAAGTCTTAGTGATTTAAGAGCGATTTCAGAAACGTTTATGAAACGTATTGATGAGAACACTCTTAATAAGGTTTATCTGAAACAAACCGATCCTGAGCTTTGTGAATTGATAGCCAAAAGCATGGGCACCTATCTTAAAGAAGAAAACACCTATCGTATGACGGGAGGCAGGTTCGGGAATCAAATCTATAGTGGCGAATCATCTAATCGTATTGTTAATGAGTTTCATTTTCCACCGGATAAGGTTAAGAATCTTCATAAATACGGACAGGGTTATTTTATCTATCGTGGGGATAATAGTCAGAAATGCGTCAATTTGGGATGCTTCGCAGATATTCCTCAAGAACCGTATAGTCGAAAGGTCAAAAAGAATAAGAAGGAGGGGTTAAAGCTTTTTGAGAAGTATTATCTTACTAATAATGAAGATTCTCAAGTATCTGTTATGGCGGTCGAAGAGGAAGATAATCTCACAGTTAAGGAATAACTTTAGAATTATAAGAAGGGATAGTTATGGAAAAACGATTCTTAAATGTACCAGAGGTAGCTGTTTATTTGGGTTTTAGTATCAGTGCCATTCGCAAATGGGTTCGTCGAGGAACGATCCCTTTTAATAAGGTTAATGGCGGTATACGTTTCGATATTGAACGAGTTAATCAATGGATACAGAAAGATACAGCTAATAAATTAAGGTCAAATTACAATTAGTTTTCGTTTAATTTTTCTTGTTTGATCCTATTGTAAACTCCTTTGAAAGGTCTATAATAATATTATCTCGTCGTTGGTAGACCTATTTGTAAGAAAGGAGGCAAAAGGAGAAGGTAAATGGGTAAGACTTTTCGACGTGGCAGAAAATGGGGTATAAGTTTTGTTGATACTCATGGACAACAAGTGCGTAAGATGGTTTCTCAATACAAAGAAACCGCTGAGCGAATCCTTAAAAAGATTGAAACAGAAATAATTGAGGGTAAATATCTTGATATCAAGAAATCTAAAAAGACTCTCTTTGAGGATTTTGCTTTGCAGTACATCAAGGCTTATGTCAGGTTAGAATTAAAAGCATATAGAAATGAGGAATATATTGTCATGAAAATAGCTCAAGAGTTCAAAGGTCTATATTTAGATCAAATTAACTCTTTAATGGTGCGTCAATATATGGCTCGTAGGCTAAAGGATATTCGTCCTGCTTCTGTAAACAGGGAATTCCAAACGCTTAAGGGAATGTATAATCGGGCCATTGAGTGGGATATGTTTCATGGCAAGAATCCAGCTGTAGGTATTAAGAATTTTCCTCAAAACAATAGCCGTTGTCGTTGGCTTACAGATGAAGAGCAGACAAGGTTATTGACTTGTTGCGAGGGGCTGACAAAAGTCTTGGTATTAATAGCGTTAAAAACAGGCATGAGATGGGGAGAAATTAAAGCATTGAAATGGACTCAAGAGCCATGTAGTAATTATGTGGACTTTGAAAATGGTATTATTTTCATTCACGAAGCATTGGCTAAGACCCAAAGATCGAGACACATTCCTTTAAGTAATGCTGTCCGATTAGCCTTGCAGAGTGTTGAGCGTGTTCCTGGGCAGCAGTACATCTTTTTAAATCCTGAAACAAATAAGCCAATAGGATGTATAAAAAGATCATTCCATACTGCATTAAGAAGGGCAGGAATAACCAATTTCAGATTTCATGATTTACGACATTCTTTTGCTTCTCAGCTTGTGCGAAATGGAGTTGACCTTTATATTGTTCAGAAACTATTAGGTCACTCAACTCCGAAAATGACGCAACGCTATGCGCACTTAAAACATGATCAATTGAAGGATGCTATAGCTAAAATCGATATACAATCTTCTGATTTATTGTATAATTCGACATTTGTAAATAGCACATTTCTAGCACATCATGCTAGAAATTAAATGTACGATTTAGAAGGTTCTTTAGAAACCATTGAAATTAATCAGGTTAGATATTTCGTTCGGTAGTTTGATTTGCTAGACCTTTTTTTTCGCAATGAAGAGGTCGGCGGTTCGATCCCGCTCCGATCCACTTATTCTAATCCCTTCTAATTCTTACAAATGGGTCAATCCAGCGACAATTTTAAATGTCTTAACAGAGAGCGTTCAAGGGTTGAGGAGATTAAGTTGTGAAGATTGTCTTGTGTTTGATGATATTCGTTTTAAATAGTGCTTTTGTATTAGCCGCTCCAGCAACAAATATTTATTTGAGCTATGATGTTAGTACACAGCTGCTTCACGTGGAAGCGAATCATCCTTCCGATCGTTTGGAGAGATATTATATTCAACGTGTAGTTGTTACCTGTAAGGATGGAAATTCTCAGGAATTTACATTTTCTCGTCAAAGCAGGCCGGATAAGTTTGTTGCAGATTTGGAATTTCTAGCTCAACCAGGGGATCGTTGTGATGTTGTGCTTTTTGCCAGTGATGGGGGCAGGTCTCAGGCAGTTTTAGAAATCCCGGAAAGCAAAATAAAGAAGGAATAGAGTCATGACTATAAAAAGAATAACTAAGAATATCGTTCTAATCGGCCTGATGGGATCAGGTAAGACGATGATATCTAGAGCCTTAGCCAAGAGGCTAAGGGTGGAGAGGTTCTCAACGGATGAACAGGTGGAACTAAAAGAGAAGTGTTCTGTTGCAGAGATTGTTGCCGCTAAAGGTTGGCCTTATTTTCGTGAAGTGGAGCGTGAGATTGTTAAAACTCTCGCTAGTAAAAAAGGCGTTATTATTGATTGCGGTGGCGGAGTAGTTCTTGATGCAGAGAACTTTGACATTTTGAGAAAGAATGGTATTATTTTTCACCTAGACGCTAACCCTGAAGTGCTTTATCAGCGACTCAAAGGTGACCAAAGTCGTCCCTTAATTAGTGGGCCTACCCCTAAGGCTCGTATCAAAGAAATCTACGAAGAAAGACTTCCCCTCTATAATCAAGCGGATTTTACACTGGATGCCTCTGATCCATCGATCGAAGGTCCGATTGTAGAAATACTCAAGAAAGTTTGAGTCATGTCACCACAAGAAGCGTTGTTGGTTCTTAATGCCATCCCTGGCCTGTCAGGAGAGGGTATTCGAAAGCTTATTCGTATTTTTGAACAGCCTGATAAGGTGTTGGAGGCTAGCGAAGAGGATCTTCTGGAACAAGGTTTGGGGCAGAACATTGTTACCAACCTTGTCCATTTTCAGAAAGACAAATTTCTAGAATCGGAATACCTATCCCTTCGAAAGACGGGCTCTGATGTTGTGACAAGTTTGGATGAGGACTATCCTGTCTTATTAAAACAAATCACTCACGCACCGATTGTTCTTTATATCAGGGGGAATCGAAAGCTTCTGGGATCAATGGCAATAAATTCTGTGCGTTAGATAATTGCGACTGAAGAAGCTGAACTTGTTGGATGGCCTGAGCTAATTCCCTTAAATGTTCGGCTGTTTGGGTTGCCGTCTGTTG
>JADFYF010000031.1 GCA_015233165.1 Candidatus Omnitrophota bacterium | reverse complement strand
GCTCAAAAAGGAATCACTGTTGTTTCAGGACTGGCGCATGGTGTTGATACGCTCGCTCATAAAGGGGCGCTGAAAGCTCAGGGGCTGACGATAGCTGTTCTGGGCTGTGGATTTAATCATATTTATCCACGAGAAAATACTAAGCTTTTTGAGGAGATTGCAGAAAAGGGGCTATTGGTTTCAGAGTATCCGATGAATACAGCGCCCTTAGCCTACAATTTTCCTCGACGGAATCGCATCATCAGTGGATTAAGTTTAGCGACAGTTGTTATTGAAGCTTCAGAGAAAAGTGGAGCCTTGATTACAGCGGACTTTGCCCTGGAACAGAACAGAGAAGTCTTTGCTGTCCCTGGTAATGTGGATAGCCTTTATTCTAAAGGAACCAATCGTCTCATTAAGGAAGGGGCGAAAATAGCCCTATCGGCAGAAGAAGTAATGGAAGAAATTGGTTGTACGCTGAGCTCCCAATTGAATCAGGAGGTGGCCCTTGAGATTCCTCAGATTCATCTATCCGAAGACGAATATAAAATTTATGAACTTATTGAACACAATCCGCATCATATTGATATAATTGCCTCACGATTTGGGGCGGACATTGGCACCTTGATGAGTCAGATGTTAAACTTGGAACTCAAAGGCGTCATTAAGCAGTTGCCGGGGCAGTATTACGTACGAATATAATTTTCTTGTCATCCCCGAATGTTGTAATCGGGGATCCAGGATTGGCAGAAGTTCTAGATGCCCGATAAAAGCATTCGGGCATGACAGAGATCAATAAAAGGAAGATATGGCTAAAGCATCAAAAGCGTTGGTAATCGTAGAGTCTCCTGCAAAGGTTAAGACGATCAATAAGATTCTGGGCAATAAGTTTAAGGTGACCGCTTCGATGGGGCATCTCATTGATTTGCCTAAATCTAAATTAGGCGTCGATCTTGAAAATGGTTTTGCTCCTCAATTTATTATTGTCCGCGCTAAATATAAGACCTTAACCAAACTTCGTAAGGAAGCTGAAGGCTGTGATGAGATCTATATCGCCACCGATCCTGACCGTGAAGGAGAGGCGATTGGTTGGAACTTAATTGAACATATTGCCAAAGACAAACCTGTGAAGCGCGTTGTCTTTCATGAAATCACCAAGGAAGCGGTTAAGAAAGCTTTTGAGCATCCTAGAGAATTTGATACCAAGAAGGTCGATGCCCAGAATGCTCGTCGTGTTTTGGATCGTATTGTAGGGTATTTGATTTCTCCCGTGCTTTGGAAGAAGGTGGGTTCTCGTCTCAGCGCCGGCCGTGTTCAATCGGTGGCCCTGCGTCTGATTGTGGAACGTGATGCCGAAATCAAAGCCTTTGTTCCTCAGGAATATTGGCAGATCGCTGCTGATCTTCAGAAAAAAGGGGTTAAAGAAATTCTGACCGCTTCTTTAGAAAAGATTGACGACAAGAAGATTGATCTGACTTCTGAAGGACAAACAAAGGGTATTGTTAAAGAAATCAAACAGCAGACCTTTAAGGTGAATGCAATCACCAAGAAGCAGTCTAAACGCAATGCGCCACCTCCGTTTATTACGAGCACCTTGCAGCAAGAAGCTTTTGGAAAGTTGGGATTCAATACGTCGAGAACCATGTCCATTGCTCAGGAGCTTTATGAAGGTATTGAAATTGGTGAAGAGGATCCCGTTGGGTTGATCACCTATATGCGTACCGATTCTGTGAACATCGCCAATGAAGCCATTGAGAAGGTTCGTGGTTATATCAAGAAAGAATATGGTGCTGCATTTTTGCCGGAGACTCCTAATAAATTTAAATCCAAAAAGAGTGCTCAGGAAGCTCACGAAGCCATTCGTCCATCAGACCTGTTGCGTAAACCCGAAGATTTAAGAGACTTCTTAACCGAAGATCAATTTCGTTTATACAATCTTATTCATAAACGCTTTATTGCCTGTCAGATGATGCCGGCTATCTTTGATCAAACGAAGATTGAGATCGTCGCTGGTCGATTTACTTTTGGTGTTTCAGGTTCCATCTTAAGTTTTGGCGGGTATTTATCCGTCTATAAAGACAACGATGAGCAAGAAGATGTTAAAATCAATCCTTCCTTTTATAGCGAAGGGGATGTCCTGGATTTACAGGAACTTAAACATAGCCAACATTTCACCAAGCCACCAGCCAGATTCTCTGAAGCCAGTCTTGTGAAAGCCTTAGAAGAGCAGGGGATTGGACGTCCTAGTACGTATGCCTCGATTATCGGAACGCTGATTGCCCGTAATTATGTGGTACGTGAACGTGGATATTTTGATGCGACGGAATTGGGAATTAAGATTTGTCTTCTTCTGATGGAATATTTTAAGAAGATTATGGATATTGGTTTTACAGTTCATATGGAAGCAGGTTTGGACGAAATTGAAGAAGGGACGACTAAATACGAAACCTTACTTAAAGATTTCTATGGTCCTTTTAAAGAAGAGTTAGCTTTTGCAGATGCTAACATCGAAAAGACCCATGCGACGATTGATCGAAGCTGTCCTTTGTGTGGGAAACCTTTAGCGGTAAAATGGGGTCGCCGAGGACGCTTTATCAGCTGTACAGGTTTTCCTGATTGCAAGCATGCGGAATCTTTTACCACCGACGTTCCATGTCCGGCCGAAGGTTGCACAGGAAAATTAGTCGAACGCAAGGCCATGCGCGGAAATACATTTTATGGATGCAGCCGTTTTCCCGAATGCAAACATATCTCTAATAAGCTTCCTGTTGTGAACAAGTAAAACCTTGTCATACCTCAGGGGATGACAAAATATGAAAAACTACATTGAAAAGTTTCTTTCTCACCTGGAAGTCGAGAAAAACTATTCACCGCTTACCCTCATCAACTACAAAATTGATTTAGAAGACTTTTCTGTTTTTCTGGGTCAAACTGCCATCGATAAGGTTGATTACTCTATTCTCCGTCGATTTCTGGCTCAGATCAGGGGGAGAAATCTAAAACCGCGCAGCATTGCTCGTAAATTATCTTCCCTACGAAGTTTTTTTAAATATCTTCAGCGTGAAAAGATTGTTGCTTCAAATCCGGCAGCTCTTCTGGTGACTCCTAAACTCGATAAACCTCTGCCACACTTCTTAAGTGAACAGGAGGCGGTAAGGATTATGGATGCACCGTCGGAAGATAAGGTCAGTCAGTTTAGAGACAAGGCTATCTTTGAAACACTATACTCCACCGGTATTCGTGTCAGCGAACTGGTTGGACTTGATATTGATGATGTGGATTTTATCAGCAACATTATTCGTGTGATGGGGAAAGGGCGAAAGGAACGACTTGTTCCCATTGGTAACAAAGCCCTGGAAGCAATTCAGCATTACATTGATCGAAGGCCTCAGAAGGTCAATGTTTTGTTCTTAAATAAGAATCACACTCGTCTGTCGACCAGGGGAGTTTGCAACATTGTTAATAAGTACGTTACCTTGCAAGCCATCGCTCAACATGTGACCCCTCATATGTTCCGTCATTCATTTGCTACGCATCTGTTGAATCACGGAGCCGATTTGCGCTCTGTTCAGGAACTCCTGGGACACGTCAATCTTTCAACGACGCAGATTTATACTCATCTGACGACAGACAAGCTTAAAAAAGTCTATGATCAGGCTCACCCTAGAGCTTAATTGATTTATCATCAAAATAATTTATTTGACAAAATGAATTTTATTGTTACTATTTGACTATTAATCAAATATTTCGATTCCCCTTCGAAAAGTAACAACAAGTTTAACCTCCCCAATAAAGATATTCGTCATGAAGAACCTTCAGCAAAAAGCCTTCTCTTTAATAGAGATTTCCATTGCCATGGGGATTATTGCGATTTTGGCATCAGCGATTGTTCCCATTGGAATTCGAGGGGTGCAGATTAAGGCGGGTGAAAAGACAGCTTTGGAAATGCTAATGATTCAAGACGCGAGTCGTAATTACTATATTGATCACAATTCTTGGCCGGCGGATGTAGCAACTCTTCAAGCTCAGGACTATTTAAATAAAAATTGGTTGGCAGCTAATCCTTGGCACAATCCTTATCAAATTTTTAATAACACCTTAGGTCTTACTGTCAGCAGTATTGTTCCTGTTCAATGGGTAGCCTTGGTGGCCAGCCATCTTCCTGCGTCTACTATTAATAATGGCACTGTTAACAGTACGATTACATCCTTAGGTTCCGTCGGTGTGGCTTCAGGGGTGATTGTGGCTTGGTCGGGAAGTATTTCTACAATTCCTAAAGGTTGGGTTCTGTGTGATGGAAATAATGGCGCTCCGGATTTAAGAGATAAATTCGTCGTTGGAGCGCAGCAAGATGTTAATGGTCTTGCTGAAAGCAATCTTATGGGAGCACTGTTACAAACAGGTGGTTCTGTAACACATAACCATAGTGGGGTAACAGGAGCTCATGTTTTGACAGTTACTGAAATACCAAGACATCATCATGGATATTTGGCAACGCCTTGGACAGGGGCTAGATATGATGGTCATTCTTCACCTTTAATGACTTCTCAAGTTCAAGGACAAACAGATGATACGGGGGGCGATCAGGCACATACGCATACCATTTCTGCGGATTACAATGTCCCGCCATTTTATGCTTTGGCCTTTATTATGAAATTATGAGACTAATGATTATTCTTTTCATTCTTGTTATTAGCAAATTCTCCTGGGCTCAGGAGGAGTCAATAAATCAGACGACTAAAAGCATGTTTCAACTTAGCGGTCAGGTCATTGCAGATACAAAAGGTCTTTGGGATTGTATGGACCCTGTAGTGTTAGGAGCTTGTCTTAAGCCGATGAGCAAGATACCTATTGGGGTGAAGGTTAGATATTGGGAACCAGAAGTTTTTATGGAAACGGTTAAGATGCCGGGGGATCATGTGATCATCGAATGGGGAACCTTACTTAAAGGTCTATACAAAGAAATGGCTACATCTGATATGAAAAGTTTTACAGGGATCAATCCTTTAACTGTCACCAGCGGGAGTTCGTCAGGTAGTCTCAATTCAACTCATCTACAGTTTAATGAAACCCATATTTACGATTTCCCAGTCGGAGCAATCCTTGCCTTCTTTGGTACTACCAATATGCCTAATGTGGCGACAGGAATTCGTTTTGCCTCTGAGATGAAACTAAATACTGCTATCTGGCGTACCGGAAGAATCACAAAGGATTCTCCAGATCTTTTGACTGTTGAACGTGAGCTGGCCGGAAAAACAGCCGCTTATTGTTATGCTCTTCCTCTGGGGCAGGGTGGATGCATGAAAGCCTGGGGATCACTTTATCCTCGGCAGGGCTTTGTGGTCACACCAAGCCCTGTTATAGCTTCTGTGGTGGATAGTCTGCGAGCTGTTAGCATTACAGGAGGAGTCTCTACCTATGTGAAAATTCCATTAGATTTTGATCTTGCTCTATCCATCGATAAAATTCAGTTGGTGTTTCCTAATCAGACGGCCTGTCATCCGATAGGTTATGATCCAAGAACTTTAGAACAAGAAGTATTACAAAATCAATCAGGGGAGAATCGTTATGTCTGGGTTTATTGGCATAGGCGCGTTCGTTGTTTTGGTGAGCCTGTTTAGTTTTCGGGTATCCGAGTTATACGCGGCTAACCCGTATCAATTAGGGCAGGTGGATTACTTTCATAAGCAATCTTCAGCGCAAGACGAGAAACAGGAGATTCAGTCTTTTGACTGGAGGGAGCCTATGGTTTTGGCAGATGGTAAGACAACCTACTATAGTCCTCCAGCCCCTGTGCTTGCCTTGCTTGAAAATCCAACTCCTGAGAATGCCAAGCTATATTTAAATTGGCAAAAACAGAAACTAATTAAGATTACCCAAGCCCAAAAAGTTTTGGATCAAGTCATTAAAGAAGGAACAAAAGGATGATTCTTTTTTTATTTTTAATCTTTATTCCACGAGTAGTCTTAGCAGATATTTTTGCTCAACCTATTAATCAGGCTGAATTCAATGAAGCTATAGCTAAGGATTCAAAAAATACCTATTATCGTTATGGTTATGATTATAACGCCTATTCAACAGCATCGAAAGATTACAGATTTGATAAGAATGGAATTAATTTAGGAGTCAGCCGGTTTCAATTTCATGAAAGCTTTATGAATCTTATCAGTCATTCTGAGTTTACTGATACTGAGATTAATGGCATGATGAATAATTTGTCAAGATCCGGCATTATGTTATGGCAATACAGCTCTCCTAGTGTGGCAGATTTATATAAACATTCTTATACCAATGCTTATTTGCGTTTAGCCGATCGTTATCAGCAATATGAAAATTTTGAGAATGATCTGAATGATCCTCTTGTTAAGCTTCGCAAACAGGCTTTAATTAATTGTTTGAAGAATAATGGGCCTATCAGTGATATGGATAAGGCTTTTAAAATGTGTTTTGATAGCTTAACTCAAATGGGAAGCAGCCTTTATCCTTATGCTGTTTTAGAAAGTCCTGGAGATGGTAATTATAATGTTACTGGAACCGTCAATGTTACGGAAGAGGTTCTAAGGCGTGTTAATGTTTCTCAAGAAGAGTTATTAGATATGGAAAGGATTATTCCTAATATTTATTTGAGTAAAGACTCAGTCAGTGTGAAGGCTCCTGATTCGCAGAGTCGAGTATTAATATCAGAATATCGTCAAGAGTTTCTTTTTACTCTTCAGGGAATTTTGACGGAGTATAAGCGTAGTAAGTCTGTCAGTCCTCAGCAATTGTCTAAATTATCTGTCTTTGGTCTTCCTATGACAGAGGGACAGATTAAGAATTTCATGCTGTTAGATGATACCGTTAGCTATTTGGCGATGAGTAAGATTGCTTCAGAACTAGCCTATTTAAAAACAATTGATCAATATGCAGATGCTTCAGATGTGTTAGATAGGGTCATGGCTCATCCAGCTATTCACTCCGCTTACAAGGCCTTATTACAAAGCAGTGTTGATTATGTTCACAAAGAAATACTCAACCTAAAAGCAGAAAAGGCAAGATTAATTCAATATGCAGATACTATGCGCGCTGTATTAGGCGAGGCAGATAAGCAGCGTATTTTAATGATAGAGAACCTCAACAAAGAATCTATTTCTAATAAAGAGAAGGGTTTGTTTAAACTAACTCCATGAGCTTAATATCCTTAGGACAATTTGGCGAGGAATATACCTGTAAGTATCTTCAGAGTAAGGGATACACCATCCTAGATAGAAATTTTCGTAATAAAATAGGCGAAATAGATATTATAGCTCAAGAAGGGACGGTGGTTTGTTTTATAGAAGTCAAAACTAGAAGAACTATGCAGTATGGAGCCCCGTTTGAAGCTGTTCATTCCAGCAAACAGCGGAAAATGGTTCGTATGGCATTGTCCTACCTTAAGTATAAGTTTCGTACGGTTGACGTCTTATCCCGCTTTGATGTGATCTCTATCTATCAGGCTGCTACAGAAGAGCCAACTCTTCATCATTTAAGAAATGCCTTTGATTTAACCTATTTAAGTCATTGACAAAGCAATTTTATTCGATTAAACTCAAAATCAATTTATTAATAACCCAAGTTTTGTAAGGAGGATTGGATGGAGAAATTATCTTTCTATGATGTGAAAACCAAGGGCAAGTTCGAAACTGCTGAGTTTAGAGTTGAGGAAAAAAGTGGACGTTTTTTTGCCGTTGCTAAATCCCCAAAAGGTACGCATGAATGCTGGCGCGTATTAGGTAAAGATCAAGCTGCCAAACTAAAGAAGAAATAAGCGGGAGTGGTTTCTATCCGAAGCAAAGCTTTTACCTCCAAACAATTAGCTAGTAAGGTCGCTAAATTCGCGTCTGACAAAAAGGCTCAGGATATTGTCATCCTTGATATGAGAGGGATAGTCAATTTTTGTGATTTTTTTGTCATAGCTACAGGGACTTCTGATCGTGCTGTCAAGGCTGTTGCTGAAGGAATTGGGGACAGTTTATCAGAATTGGGTTTAAATGCTCATGCAGAGCGAAGTGTTAAGAATCTGCATGCTAGCGATTCTAACGAAGGGGTTGGAGCCTGGGTTCTTTTAGATTTAGGGGATGTCATTGTTCATGTTTTTGAACCGACTGCCCGTGAATTCTATGGTTTAGAACATCTTTGGCAGGATGCCCCTGTCGTTGCCTATAAAGAACGTAAGAAGAAGGCTTAAATTGAAGCTTTTATAATCCAGGATGGAGGCCCCTTGATGACAATTCATTAAGGGGCTTTTTCCTTATGTTTCTAAATATACGACAAACCTTACAAGAATTGATTAAACAGTCATTGCCTCCATTGGAGACGGTACCTGTTATATTCATTGATATTCCGGCAGACAAGGCCCATGGAGAGCTAACCTGCAATATTGCGCTTCAGTTAAGCCGTGTTCTCAAAAAGTCTCCGATGATTGTTGCAGGAGAGATCCTTCCCAATCTTCAAAAGAATTTAGAAGCGCATGCATTAAAAGATACCTTTTCAAAGATTGAAATTAAAAATCCTGGGTTCATTAATTTTTACTTTTCTCCTAAAGCTTTTTATCAAATATTAGAAACTGTTTTGGAGAAGAAATATACCTATGGATATTCCAATTATGGAGAGAATACTCCATTTTGTTTAGAATTTGTATCGGCTAATCCCACTGGTCCGCTTACTGTTGCGCATGGACGTCAGGCTGCAGTGGGGGATAGTCTTGTTAATATCCTTAACGCTGTGGGCTATAAGGCTCAAAAAGAGTATTACGTTAATGATGAGGGTAATCAGATCAATATTCTTGGACGAAGTATTTTCTTTCGGGCTAAGGAGATATTGGGTGAGACTCTGGAGTTTCCTGAAGATGCGTATCAGGGGGACTATATCCGCACCATGGCTAAAGAGTTAATCAAGAAACAGGGGGTTCAAACAGCGGCTGGTTTGGATAGTTTGGATCCTCAGGTTTTTCGTCAGTTTGGCGTAGACTATCTGATGAATGTGATTAGGGAAGACTTAAAAGATTTTAATGTTCATTTTGATATCTGGTCCTATCAAAGCCGTATTGCCACCAATAGCGCTATTGAAGAAGTTCTGAAAGATTTTCAATCCAAAGGATATATCTACGAAAACGAAGGGGCTTTGTGGTTTAAGTCTACTAATTGGGGAGATGATAAGGATCGCGTTGTTAAGAAGAGTAATGGCGATTACACCTATCTAACGCCTGATATTGTCTATCACAAAGACAAGTTTGCTCGCGGGTTTAAACGCATTGTTAATATTTTAGGTCCGGATCATCATGGTTATATTCCCCGTATTAAAGCTGCTGCCGCCGCTTTAGGTCATAGTGTTAATGATTTAGACGTCGTTATTGTTCAGTTAGCTAGTATCTACCGTGATGGCAAGCCTGTTTCTATGTCGACACGACGAGGAGAGTTTATCACTCTGCGTGAAGTGATTGATGAAGTCGGTAAGGATGCCGGGCATTTCTTTTTTTTGATGCGTCAGACGAATGCTCATTTGGACTTTGACTTGGAATTAGCCAAGAAAACCAGCTCAGAGAATCCTGTCTATTACATTCAATACGCTCATGCGCGTATTCATAGCATTATCCGAAAGGCAACGGATGAAGCTCAGCTAGCTCCTCAATCGACTGGTTTTAATCTTCTTAAAGAAGAAACAGAGATGGATTTGATGCGTAAGATTGCTCTTTACCCTGAGATCTTAGTCGCCTGCGCCAAGCAATTGGATCCATTTCCGTTGGTTCGTTATTTACAAGAATTAGCGGGATGTTTTCATAAATTTTATGATTCTCACCGAGTCTTAGACGATAACAAACAGTTATCAAGAGAGCGTTTAGGGCTTATCGAAGCTGCTCGCATCATTTTAGGTAGTGGTTTAAAATTATTAGGGGTAGGTACTCCGGAAAAGATGTGACAATGGATAAACGCTGGGTAATCAAACCATATGATCCCAAGCTTCAAAAAGAGTTATCGGATACGCTTAGTATTCATCCTATCATCGCCCAACTTCTCATCAATCGTCAAATTACTACTACTGAACAAGCCAAACGTTTTCTTACCGCAGATCTTACTCAATTGTTTAATCCATTTCTGTTAACTGATATGGATCGTGCTGTTGAGCGTATTCACAAAGCTCAGGCTAATAGTGAGAAGGTTTTGATCTACGGGGATTATGATGTGGATGGAGTTACTTCCAGTGCTCTTTTAAAACGCACGTTGAAACGTTTAGGCATTAATGCTGTTAATTACATCCCGCATCGCATGGAAGATGGTTATGGGCTCAATGACGGCATTGTAGAGATTGCTAAAGATTTAAAGGTCAGCCTGATTATTACGGTGGATTGCGGAATTAGCGCTTTTGCTCCTATTGAAGCAATGAGGAATGCTGGTATTGATGTGATTGTGATTGATCATCATGAACCCGATGGCGATAAAATTCCCAAGGCATTGGCTGTGATTGATCCCAAGAGGTCGGATTGTTTATATCCATTTAAACATTTATCGGCTGTTGGTCTGGTCGCAAAACTAACTCAAGCTATTTTTGGCGTTATTTCTGAAGAAGATTTGGATTTAGTAGCCATGGGGACAGTCGCAGATGTGGTCAGTCTGCGTTGTGAGAATCGTATCTTTGTTAAAAGAGGACTACCGTTAATTGAGAAAAGTCAGAAGCCTGGTGTTCAAGCGCTTTTAGAGATTGCTAAGATTGCCGGTAAGAAAATGAAGCCTTATTACATCGGCTTTATGTTAGGACCCCGATTAAATGCCTCAGGACGTATGGGATCAGCGAATGTTTCTTTAGATCTTTTGTTATCTGAAGATCCTATTGAGGCAGCGGCGTTAGCTCAAACTTTAGAAACGCATAATCAAACCCGTCAGAAAATGCAGATGACCGTTGTGGAGGAGGCTTTAGGTATTATTGAAGGAAATGAGGATATAAAGAATCAGCAGATTCTTGTTGTCCACAAAGAAGGGTGGCATAAAGGAGTATTGGGAATAGTGGCTTCTCGTATTGTGGATAAATATTACAGGCCGACTATTGTTATTTCTGTAGAAGATGGTTTTGGAACAGGTTCAGCGCGTTCAATAGAAGGGTTTCATTTGAATGAAGCTTTGACCAGTTGTGCCGCTTCTCTTGAAAATTATGGGGGACATAAACGGGCTGCAGGCTTAAGGTTGCGTGAGGAGAATATTGAACAATTTCGTCAAGATATTAATGATTTTGCTCGTGACATTCTTAAAGATCAGGAATTTGTTGCTACATTAGAGATCGATTGTGAAATTTCTTTATCTAGTGTGGATATGCCGATGGTTGAGCTTATTCAGTCTATGGAACCCCATGGAGAGGGAAACCCTGCAGTACTTTTCTGTACTAGAAATTTGATTGTTAAAAGTGCACCATCCGCCTTAGGTAAGGATACACTAAAGTTTTGGGTGACAGATGGTTCAAAAAGTTATTCTGCTGTTGGCTTTGGTCTGGCAAGTATGAAGGATAAAATAAAGATGGGAAATCGAATAGACCTAGCGTATACCCTAGGCATAGATGACTGGAACAAAGAACCAGTAGTTCAATTATTGATTAAAGATATTAAGCCGCGCGAGTAATTTTATTCGCTTGAATACAGCTAGTGCAGACCAGTGATCTTTGAACAGTTTTGTTAAGCAGAATCTTAATGCGTTGTAAGTTTGGAGCAACAACACGGAAAGATTTACCGACGACCTTGGAACCAGCACCGCCCTTTTTCTTTTCCATACCACGTCTTTTGTATTTTCTACCGGATGTTGAACCTTTGTCGCAAATGATACAAGCTCTCATGAAAATGTCCTCAAATGGATAAGTTGATTTAAAAAACTGAAGTCTAAATATACTGCAAACTATGATATTGTCAAGGAGAATATGGATTTAACTCAATTGCCCAAGTATCAAAAACGAAGTTTTGTACCCGCTGATGCTCAGTTAACCAACGTGGAAACCGTTAAAGGATTATACCAGAAACTGTTAGATAGAGCCATTTCAAGTTCCAAAGAGCTGGAAAGCTGGCTTTTGGACCGTTCTGAGCTGGATGCCGCTTTACGTCAAGCAGGATCCATTTTGTATATCCATATGACCTGTCATACGGATGATAGTTCCATTGCGGGAGCATATACAGAGTTTATTTCGACTGTTCCGCCTGCCATTAAGCCTATCAATGATGAACTGAATCATAAGTACCTCAAAACTCTAAAAGCCTATCCTTTGGATGCTAAGCGTTATCAGGTTTACAACAGGGCCACTACAGTGGATGTGGAACTCTTTGTGGAAGCTAACGTGGCATTACAGACAAAGGTGGACCTGTTGTCTCAAGAATACCAAACTCTGAGCGGTGCCATGACAGTTCATTTTGATGGTAAGGATCAAACCATGCCTGCCATGGGTAAATATCTGCAGGAACCGGATCGTAAAAAAAGAGAAGAAGCTTGGCGGGCTATGACTAAGCGCCGATTGGCAGATAAGGATAAGTTTGAGAACCTTTATGATCAGATGTATAAGCTGCGCTGTGAGATTGCCTCCAATGCTAAGATGAATAATTTTACAGAGTATCAGTTTCGCGCCTATCACCGATTTGATTATAAGCCGGCGGACTGTAAGAAATATCACGAAACAATTGAAAAGCTTGTTGTTCCTATTTATGGGGAAATCTTAAAGAAACGTAAACTTGAAATGAAGTTAGATTCCCTTCGCCCATGGGACTTAGCTGTTGATACCTATGGTAAGCAACCGTTGAAGCCTTTTGATAAAGCCTCTGATTTAATTGAAAAGACTCAGAAGATTTTTAATAAGTTGGATGCTCAGCTTGGCGCTGAATTTAAAGAGATGAAAGATTTAGGATTATTAGATTTAGAGAATCGCAAGGGTAAGGCTCCTGGTGGTTATCAAAATACTTTAAGTGAAGCGCGTAAGCCCTTTATCTTTATGAATGCGGTGGGGGTGGATGATGATGTGCGCACTTTATTGCACGAATCTGGCCATGCCTTTCACGCCCTAGCATCAGCAGAAGATCCTTTAGTTGATTATCGACATGCGCCGATGGAATTTTGTGAAGTGGCCTCCATGGCTATGGAGCTGTTAGGGGGAGAATATTTAAGTGAATTTTACAGCGCTCCTGATATTAAACGTTCGAATAGAGAGCATCTCGAGGGCATTGTTCATATTCTATGTTGGGTTGCTAATATTGATGCATTTCAACATTGGCTTTATGAACATCCTAATCATTCGACCCATGAACGTCGTCAGGCTTGGAATGGTTTTTATCATCAGTTCGGTGGTCAATTTACCAATTGGGAAGGATTGGAAGAGGAGCAGGCTTATCTCTGGCATCGTCAGCTTCATATTTTCGAGGTGCCTTTTTATTATATTGAATACGGCATTGCTCAACTCGGAGCCTTGCAAATGTGGCTTAAAGCCAGGCAGGATCCTAAAAAAGCTTTAGCTGATTATCGTCATGGTCTTTCTTTAGGAGGGTCCAGACCTTTGCCTGAACTTTATCAAGCGGCGGGCATTAAATTTGATTTCTCTCAAGAAATTATCAAACCATTGGTTGATGAAGTTTATCGAGAATGGCAAAGAAGTTAGTATTGAAATAATCCAAAGATCCCTGGTGATATAAACTAGCTATTTAGTTAATACAATTGCCAGGGATTTTTTATTTTTTCCTATTTTCTCTCCAGAATAAAAATTCTAAGAATTAATGTTGCTAGTTCAAATTTACAAGCTATATTCATAAACTAAATTTTGGGATTAAGCACCTCCACTTAAGTTCTGTTAAGGAAGTTTGATGAATATTTTTATTGTTGAAAACAACTTGGAAGATGCTCGATTAGTCGAGGAATTGTTATCGAAGGACGATGCATTGACATTTTCTTTTACAAGAGTTGCTCATTTATCAGAAGCTCTTACCTGGCTCGAAATGAATACTTGCGATATTATTTTGCTCGATCTTTGCCTGCCAGATTCTTCAAACTTGGAAGGTTTGGAGAAAATCCATAATAAAAGACCTCAAATCCCTATTGTTGTTTTAACAGGGAATAAGGATATGAAGATTGCATTAGAAGCGTTGCAAAAAGGGGCTCAGGACTTTTTAGCCAAAGAAGAGTTAACCCAAAGTCTTTGTTTAAAAACAATCTATTATGCGATTGAACGTAATAAAGTCATGGCTTTTAAAAACGATTTTATCAGTATGGTTTCACATGAGATAAAGACCCCCTTGACAATCATTGAAGAGGCGACCAGACAGATCAGTGATGGATTGTGCGGTGACACCACGGAAAAGCAAAAAAAGTATTTAATGATGACTTTAAACAATACTCATCGTCTAAAGAACTTAATTAATAATCTTCTAGATATTAATAAGATTGAATCCGGGAAAATAGACGTCAGAAAAGAAGAGGTGGATTTAGTCCTCGTTGTCAAAGAAGTTGTTTCTGGATTCCTATTTCTGGCAGAGAAAAAAAGTGTACAGATAGAAACGCGTTTTTTAAATAAGGAGGTGATTCTTTATATTGATAAAGAGAAGATTGTTCAAGTCTTAGTGAATTTAATAGGAAACGCTTTAAAATTTACTCAAAAGGGAACTATTACCGTATCTTTGGTTGAAATCAACAATCAGGTTGAGTGTCGTGTCGAAGATACAGGAAATGGGATTAGCAAGGAAGACTTATTAAAGGTGTTTAAGAAATTTGAACAATTTAGTTCTGAATATGCTCAGGAACAAAAAGGATCTGGTCTGGGTCTTTTTATTTCCAAGAATATTATTGAAATGCATGGAGGAAAGGTGGGAGTTCAAAGCGATCTTGGGAAAGGAACTGTTTTTATTTTTACTTTGCCCAAACTTTCCTTTGAAGAAATCCTAAGATCTCATTTGGAGAGATATATTGTTTTCTCCACGAATGAAAACACTCCCTTCTCATTAATTGTATTAACTCCAGAAGTCAATGGAGCTGCTTCTTTAGAACTGAATAACATGATCGAAGGGACTATAAAGAATAATCTTTATAGAAAACTGGATATGGTGTTAAGTAATCAGGGTGTTTTTTATATTTTTATTAATAATGTCAATCGCGCTAACATAGAAGTCATTGAACAACGTTTGCAAAATGCTATACATATTAATTTAAACAATTATTGTTCAGATGATCAACTGTTATTGAATTGGACTACGGTGGTATTTCCCGATGACGGTAATACCTCAGAAGAGTTGTTTGAAAGATCTCAAGGAGAATTTGTAAAATGAAAAGAATACTTATCGTCGATGATGAACCTGATATTGTTGATTTAATCAAAAATCGATTAGAGTCAAGTGGTTACGAAATCCTCTTAGCTTCTAACGGAGAAGAAGCTATCAAAATGACGTATCAAGAAATGCCTGATTTAATTATTATGGATCAGCTTATGCCTAAAATGGATGGTATTAAAGCTTGCGCTCTTATTAAGGTAGACATGAGATACCTGCATATTCCTATTATTATGTTAACCGCCTCTGCTAACGAATCAGATAGAAGGCTGAGTCAAGAAGTTGGCGTTAATGCTTTTTGCAATAAACCTCTCAATATAAAAGTTTTGATGCAGAAAATCGATGAGTTGATTGCTTCATCTGATCTTCTTAGAAACGCCAGAGAATATCGCGCTTCTCAAGTGAGACTTAAAACCAGTAATGAGACAAGCGCTCCATTAACAGATTATGGTCGTGAAATTCCTTTAGGAGGATCCAGGAATCTTCCAGGTTTTTATGAAACAAAAGGCGTTTAAATTCTTTAAAATTTATTGAATATCCTTAATAAAAAATCTTTTTTAACCTCTGTAATGTAACATTTACAGAGGTTTTTTTGCATCTGAATGACATCTCAGGAAATAAAATAAGAAAATATTTGACATTTCAAGTTTAGTATGTATAATTACCAACATGATTAACTTAGTAATGATTACACATCCATCAGCCCGCAGTTCATGTCAGCCTTGTTGTTGAGGCTAATCTTTTCTTTTGTTCAATAAATTAAACAAATCACTAAATCTATAGTTTCTTTATAAAAAGAGGCTAAATCAAATAAGGAGTACGGTCATGAAGTTTTTTAATAAAATTGTAGCTGTTTTAACTATTCTTTCTATAGTACCCCTATCTGTTCCGGCGTTTGCGGACACAGCAGCATTGGAACAACGTTTAAATGATTTAGAGCAGCAGGTTGCTATTTTGAAACGTCAAATAGAAAATAAAAAGGAAGATGAAACCAAAAAAGCCCTGGAATATCCTGTCATTTCTGCCAGCGCTAAGGATGGCTTCACTATTAAATCTCCGGATGATAATTATAAGTTGAAGATCGGTGGATATGTTCAGGCCGATGGACGATTCTTCACTAATAATAAGAAGGACTCTTCTGGAGGTACTTCAACCTTCTTGGCTCGCAGAGTCAGACCTGTCTTTTCAGGGACTGTCGCGCATGATTTTAATTTTTATGTCATGCCTGAATTGACAACAACAACGTCAGGGGCTCCTGTGCTTGTGGATGCTTACGCAGAGTATGCAAAATTTCCTGCTTTTAAATTTAGAGCAGGTAAATTCAAGGCTCCTTTTAGTATCGAGAACCTACAAAATTCTCAATACAACAACTTTGCTGAATTAGGGTTACCGTCAAACCTTTATCCAAGCCGTGACATTGGCGTTCAGCTTTCCGGAGGATTTTTAAACGATTCTATTAATTATGGGGTTGGTTACTTTAATGGACAGAATGATCGTGAATCATCAAACTCTGCGACAGGGAATACAGATACCAATAATGATAAAGCGTTTGTTGGTCGGTTATTCATCCAACCACTTAAGAATACTTCTATAGGAGTATTAAATGGTTTAGGTTTGGGGTATGCAGCAAGTTATGAACATGCAGAAACTTCAACATTACCGTCTTTTATATCTCCGGGACAACTTTCTGTTTTCACCTTTGCTAGTACAGGAACGCCCGGAACTACAACTAATATTCATAATGATGGTCCTCGTATTCGCACATCACCGCAAGTGTCCTACTACTATAAGTCACTTGGTGTTTTAGGGGAATATGTGGATTCTACCCAGAGCATTGCAGCTCTTAAAAGTGGAGTTTTGAATAAAGAGAAATTTAAGAATAAGGCTTGGCAGGTTTCAGGGACCTATGTTCTAACAGGTGAAGATGCCTCTTACGCTGGCGTGAAACCAAGACATGCCTTTGATCCTGCTTCTGGTAATTGGGGAGCATTGGAATTGGCTGCTCGTTATGGTGAGTTGCTGATAGATAATAAGATCTTTGACGATGGTTTCTCAAGTTTAACTACGTCAGTATCTAAAGAAACAGCTTGGGCTTCTGGTCTGAACTGGTATCTGAATAATAATGTTAAATTATTGTTTGATTTTGAACAAACAAAGTTTAGACGTGGTAATACCAATAACATTGGGGCACCACAGAATAGGAAAACTGAGAATCTTGTTACAAGTCGTTTACAAGTTAGCTTTTAATTAAAATAAAATTATATAGGAGATTTTGATATGAAACGTACTCTTGCAGGTTTAACACTTGGAATATTTGTAGTCTCAAGTTTGTTGGGAACTCATAGCGTCTGGGCTAAACAGGTGACATTACTGAATGTTTCTTATGACCCTACACGGGAATTGTATGAGGATTACAACAAGGCTTTCGCTTTATATTGGAAGGGAAAGACCGGGGATGATGTGGTGGTTAATCAATCTCACGGGGGAAGTGGTAAGCAGGCTCGTTCAGTCATTGATGGGCTTGATGCGGATGTTGTGACCCTGGCCTTAGCTTACGATATTGATAATATCGCCGAGAAGGGGAAGTTGTTACCTAAGAATTGGCAAAGTCTGTTACCTAATAACAGCACACCTTATACATCCACCATTGTCTTTTTAGTTCGCAAAGGCAATCCTAAGAATATTAAGGATTGGGATGATCTGGTTAAACCTGGTGTTTCTGTCATTACTCCTAACCCTAAAACATCCGGTGGTGCTCGTTGGAATTATTTGGCAGCTTGGGGTTATGCCGCAAAGAAGTTTAATGGAGATGAAGTGAAGATTAAAGAATTTATCAGTGCATTGTACAAGAATGTGCCTGTTTTGGATTCAGGAGCCCGTGGTTCTACCATCACCTTTGTTGAACGTAAGATTGGGGATGTGGCCATTTCCTGGGAAAATGAGGCCTATCTTGCCGTCAATGAACTTGGAAAAGGGGAGCTTGAGATCGTTGTCCCTTCCATTAGTATTTTAGCTGAACCTCCAGTAGCTGTTGTTGATCGTGTGGCTGAAAGACATGGTACTCAGAAGGTGGCTTCGGAATATCTGAAATTTCTTTATAGCGATATCGGTCAGGAGATAGCAGCAAAGAATTATTATCGACCAAGATCAGAAGCTGTTGCTAAGAAATACGCAGATAAATTGAAACCTGTCCATTTGTTTACCATTGATCAATTTGGTGGATGGCAGGAAGCTCAGAAGAAACATTTTGCGGATAAAGGTACCTTTGATCAGATTTATGGAAATTAATTTCTTAAATTCATCGTCAGTCTTATGGATGTGTCCTGAATGGTGTTGTGTGGAAACTATGAGTCCATTAAACATTCTTAACAAAGGATACATCTATGCAAAGCAAAGAAATTGAAATTAGGGCGCCACACGGTTTACATCTTCGTGTGGCTGCCCAAATCGTCAAGGAAACTCGTAATTCACAATCAAAGGTTATTTTTTATAAAGATGGAAAATCAGCAGATGCTTCGTCCATCTTAGAACTTCTCATCTTGGCAGCAACGGAGAATTCAGTTCTTAAAATAACTGCCATGGGTGGAGATGAAGGAAAGGCTATCGAAAAAGTATCTGAAATATTAACGGATGGGGCAGGAATTTAATATTTTTATTCATATTTGAGGAGTTTCTTATGAAAATCGCCAACGACATTACAAGTCTCATCGGAAATACACCGTTAGTTAAACTTAATAAACTGACTAAAGATTCTTACGCTACGGTTGTGGCTAAATTGGAGTTTTTTAATCCCTTACATTCTGTCAAAGATCGTATCGGATTTAATATGATCCGTGCAGCTGAAGAAGCAGGGAAAATTAAATCTCATACGGTGATAGTAGAACCCACTTCAGGAAACACAGGAATCGCTTTGGCGTTTATTGCCGCTGTAAAAGGATACAAATTGCTTTTAACTATGCCTGAGACGATGAGTTTAGAAAGAAGAGCCTTATTAAAAGCTCTGGGGGCAGAATTGATTCTGACACCAGGTTCTGAGGGAATGAAGGGAGCTGTTAGAAGAGCTAAGGAAATTCATGACTCTGATCCTGAGAAATACTTCCTGCCTCAGCAGTTTGATAATCAGGCCAATGTGGAGATCCATCGTCTAACAACGGCTGAAGAAATTTGGAGAGATACAGATGGTAAGGTCGATATTTTTGTCGCAGGAGTTGGAACCGGAGGCACAATTACGGGAGTATCTCAGGTCATTAAAGCCCGCAAACCTTCCTTTAAAGCTATTGCTGTTGAACCAGCTGCTTCTCCTGTGCTTTCCGGCGGTAATCCCGGACCTCACAAGATTCAGGGGATCGGAGCGGGATTTGTTCCTTCTATTTTAGATACAAAACTTGTTGATGAGATTATTCAGGTCAGCAATGATGAAGCCATTGCCACTGCCAAAAGGCTAATTCGTGAAGAAGGTATTCTTTGCGGTATTTCCTCCGGAGGGAATGTGGCCGCTGCTTTAAAAGTTGCCAGCCGTCCTGAGAATAAGGGTAAGTTAATTGTTACTATTATCCCTTCAACTGGGGAGAGGTATTTATCGACGGACTTATTTGCAGAGTTCCGTACATAATTTAGGAAGATAATTCATAAAATTAATTGCTATAAATTAATTTTATTAGTATCCTAACCAGAATAATAAGCATTAAAAGAGGACAATCCTTTAGGGTTGTCCTCTTCATTGATCGTATAAAAAATGTTTTTACTTAAAACTCGTAACTCATTACCAGGTTTTAATCTAGCTTTAGGGTATACTGTTTTTTACCTAAGTCTAATTGTTCTAATCCCTTTATCTTTATTGTTTTTTAAAACATCCACGATGGGGTGGGCGGCATTTAGTGAGGTTATTTTTTCTCATCGAACGATGGCAGCTTATCGGCTTAGTTTCGGAACAGCCTTTGTTGCTTCCTGTATCAATGTTGTCTTTGGGTTTCTCATTGCCTGGGTCTTGGCACGATACAAGTTTCCGGGTAAACGCCTGGTGGATGCTTTTATTGATCTTCCGTTTGCTTTGCCAACAGCTGTTGCAGGTATTGCTCTGACAGCTTTGTATTCTTCTAATGGATGGGTGGGGCAGTATCTTTATAAAATGGGAATTCAGTCGGCTTACAGTACGCTGGGGATTACCCTGGCTCTGATCTTTATTGGTTTGCCGTTTATCGTCAGAACTATTGAACCTATATTGCAGGATTTGGATCCGGAATTGGAAGAGGCAGCGGCCAGTCTTGGAGCAGGACGTTGGTTAACCTTTACCAAGGTCATCTTCCCGGTGATTTTGCCTTCGCTGTTGACAGGTTTCAGCTTAGCCTTTGCGCGTTGTATTGGAGAATATGGTTCTGTTGTTTTTATTGCAGGCAATATGCCCGGTAAAACAGAGATTGCTCCTTTGTTAATTATAACCAAGCTGGAACAGTATGATTACACCGGTGCAACAGCTATTGCAGTCGTCATGCTCTTGGTTTCTTTTTTATTACTGGCTTTTACAAATTTTTTACAGTGGTATACCGCAAAAAGAATAGGAATGAATTAGAAGTCGTCTGTCATCCCCGAATGCATTAGTCGGGGATCCAGGATTGGCGGAAGTTCTAGATGCCCGATAAAAACATTCGGGCATGACAAAAGTTTGAGAAAGCAATAAACATCATGTCCCAAGTACGTCGAGAAACAACTTTAGTTAAATGGAGTCTCATCAGTGTAGCCTTAATTTATATTGGCTTATTCTTGTTGTTGCCCTTAGCCATTGTTTTAACGACAGGTCTTTCTAAAGGTTTAGGGGTTTATTTTAGTTCTTTATCAGAAGCTAATACCTTGGCCGCTATTCGTTTAACCTTGTTGACGGCAGCTATCGCTGTTCCATTAAATCTGGTATTTGGGATTGCCGCCTCCTGGGCGATTGCAAAATTTGATTTCCATGGTAAGAACTTTTTATTGACCTTGATTGATCTTCCGTTATCGGTATCGCCCATCATTTCGGGTCTTATCTATGTGCTGATGTTCGGAGCTCAAGGGGTACTGGGACCTTGGCTGATGGAACACAATATTAAAGTCATCTTTACTCCGATCGCTATTATATTAGCGACGATCTTTGTAACATTTCCGATGGTTGCGCGAGAACTCATTCCTTTGATGAAAACCCAGGGCAACGAGGAAGAAGAGGCTGCTTTAACCTTAGGTGCCAGTGGGTTTAAAACGTTCTGGTATGTCACCTTGCCTAATATCAAGTGGGGATTACTTTACGGAGTGATTCTATGTAACGCCCGTGCCATGGGAGAATTTGGGGCCGTATCTGTTGTCTCTGGCCATATTCGTGGATTGACGAATACGTTGCCGCTGCACATTGAGATTCTTTATAATGAGTATCAGTTTACAGCAGCCTTTGCCGTAGCTTCCTTACTAGCTTTTCTGGCGTTAATAACACTTGTTGTTAAATCATTAATTGAACTCAAGTTTCATGAAGAATTAAAATCTTCTCGTCGTTCGATGCATTAAGAAATTTATTTGAGGATATCTTATGAGTATTGAAGTTAAACACCTGACAAAGACTTTTGGAACCTTCAAAGCTTTGGATAATATCGATCTGAAAGTTAATACAGGCGAGCTGACAGCGTTGCTGGGGCC
>JADFYF010000030.1 GCA_015233165.1 Candidatus Omnitrophota bacterium | reverse complement strand
AGATAAAGATAAAATTCTCGAAGCCCATCGACTGATCAAGAATTACGTCGATGTGGGGATGATTTTAGAGAATTTGTAACACATCCGCTTTTTTAAAAAGACAATAACGAGTAAAATCTTGACTATGGACAAAGAGTCCATTAAATTATCTCAATGTTAGACTACATCGCTATTATATTTGCCTTCTTATCTGCCCTGGCCATTGCGGGGCTTCTGTTGGGTTTACCAAGATTTTTGAGTCCCAAGCATCCCAGTGAAGAAAAATCAAAGACATTTGAATGCGGGAAAACTCCCTTTTCCTTACCCGCAGGGAATATGCCGGTGCATTTTTATATCGTGGCCATGCTTTTTATCGTTTTTGACGTCGAGATGGTTTTTCTTTTTCCATGGGCCGTTAAGTTTAGAGAGCTTGGGTTCTTTGGATTGGCGGAGATGGGGGTTTTTATGGCGTTTGTGGTTTTGGGCTACGTCTATGTCTTAAAAAAGAAAGCGTTAGATTGGAATTAATGTCGTTCATATCATCTCCCACAGGGTTTTTTACGGGCAAGTTAAACGAGGCGTTAGGCTGGGCGCGTAAATTTTCCATTTTTCAATATCCTTTCGTGACGGCGTGTTGTGGCATGGAATACATGTCGACCGCCGCGTCTCATTATGATATTGACCGTTTTGGAGCGGGCTTCCCGCGTTTTTCTCCTCGACAATCAGATGTCTTGTTTGTGGTGGGAACAATTAATCATAAGATGGCTCCTGTTTTAAAAAAGGTTTATGACCAGATGTGTGAGCCTAAGTGGGTGGTGGCTTTTGGGGTTTGTACCTGCACCGGGGGTTTCTATGATAATTATGCCACCGTGATGGGAATTGATACGATTATACCGGTGGATATTTATATTCCTGGTTGCCCTCCTCGTCCGGAAAATGTGATTGATGGATTGATCAAACTTCAAGAGAAGATACAAAAGGGAGAACAGAACAGAACCCTGTATGATCCGCGAACAAAGATTGGGCGTCCGGCTGAAATGCAAGAAGGTTGCACCATTTCGCACCCTATTAAAAACATAGAATCCTCGTCATGACACCCCTAGAACAGGTTCAGCAACAATTTGCTAAGGACATCATCGAGACTCACGCGTTTCGAGGTGATGAGACCGCCGTGATTCGTCCCGGCGTCTTGTTGAATGTGGCTAAATTTTTAAAAGAAACCCCTGAACTTGGTTTTAATTTCCTGATGGATTTGACCGCCGTCGATTATTTATTCTTTGCCGGCGGACGTATTTCGAAGGAATACCGTTTTGAAGTGGTGTATCATTTGTATTCCCTTAAACACAATCACAGAATTCGGATCAAGGTTCCACTCACCGAGGAGAATCCAGAGGTGGACTCCCTGGACAAGTTATGGGCATCAGCGAATTGGTATGAAAGGGAAGTCTGGGATATGTATGGGGTAAAATTCAAAGGGCATCCGAATTTAAAACGTATTTTGATGTATGAAGAATTCAAAGGACACGCTCTTCGTAAGGATTATCCTTTTAATAAGCGTCAACCGCTCATCGGACCACAGAACTAATGGCTATTCAAAAACGCTCCATGCTACTTAATGTAGGCCCTTCTCATCCGGCGATGCACGGTGTTATTCGTCTGATTATGGAATTAGAAGGCGAGAAGATTAAGGGTGTCGACGTAGAAATCGGCTATCTGCACCGTGCTTTTGAAAAGATGTGTGAGACGGTCATGTATAATCAGTGTTTTCCCTACACGGATCGTCTGAATTATGTTTCCCCTTTGATTAATAACGTCGGCTTTGCGATGACGGTTGAGAAATTATTAGGCATTGATATTCCTGAGCGTTCCAAGTATATCCGTGTCATTATGAGTGAGATTTCTCGTGTTACGGATCATCTGACTTGTCTGGGCGCCTCTGCGATGGAGTTAGGCGCCATGTCGGTATTTTTGTATATGATTAAAGCCCGGGAATATTTGTACGAACTCGTCGAGGAGATTACCGGGGCTCGCCTGACGATTTCTTATGTCCGTATCGGCGGAGTGAAGGCGGATTTGACCCCGGGATTTGCGGACAGGGCTTTTCAGAAAATTGCGGAGGTACGTAAGGTTCTGATCGAAGGCGATGAACTTTTAACGCGCAATCGGATCTTCTTTGATCGGATGAAGGGGATTGGTATTATTTCTCAAGAAGAGGCTATTTCTTACGGCATTACGGGGCCTTTTTTAAGATCCACGGGCATTGCCTATGATGTGCGTAAGGCCAATCCATATCTGATTTATGATCGTCTGGATTTTGAAGTTCCCACCGGAACTACCGGCGACAATTTGGATCGTTATTTTGTGCGTATGGCGGAGATGGAACAAAGTCTTCGCATGATCGAACAGTGTCTTCAGCAGATTCCAGACGGTCCTATCAATGGAGAGTTAACAGGGGACATCATCCCTGCTGCGCAGATGGTCGACAGAGCCAAGATGGGTCAGACCGAAGGGTTGATGGAAGATGAAGTCGCGCTAGATCCCACCTTGCAGGGAAGTACGAAGAAGTATTACAAGGGGATTAATGCGGATCAAAAGAGTGTTGTTCTGCCACCTAAAGAATCCACCTATAGCAATATCGAAGGGCTGATGAATCATTTTAAGTTGGTGATGTACGGTCATGGCATCAAACCTCCTGTGGGGGAAGCGTATTTTCCTGTGGAGGGGGCTAACGGAGAATTGGGATTTTATATTGTCAGCGACGGACGTGAACACCCCTGGCGGGTGCGCGTTCATCCGCCCTGTTTTCCGATCATGTCGGCCTTACCTAAGCTTTTAGTAGGTTCCGTGATGGCGGATCTGGTTCCAACCTTTGGATCCGTGAACATGATTGCCGGTGAGCTGGATCGGTAAATTTGATAGTAAGTTGTCATTCCCGAATGCTTTTGTCGGGAATCTAGGAGTTGGCTAATACTCTAGACCTCCGACTAAAACATTCGGGGGTGACATGATTCAAAAATGGAGGTCGTTATTTTTACCGCAGAATTATTACAACAGTTAGATAAGATCACAAGTCAGTATGAGCAAAGACGGGCAGCCCTGTTGCCTGTGCTTCATGCGGTTCAGGAAGACAGAGGATTTATCTCACCTGAATCTGAAGCAGACGTTGCCCAATATTTGGGCATTCCTGTGGTTTCGGTGCATGAAGTGGTGTGTTTCTATCATTTGTTCCATCGCCAAAAGAAGGGGAAGTGTCATTTTTCTGTCTGTCAGACAACCGCCTGCGCCCTGCGTGGAGCCGAAGAGATTATTGAACACATTGAGAAACGTTTAAATATTAAATCAGGAGAGACAACCCCTGATGGCAAATTTAGTTTAACCAGGGTGGAATGTTTAGGCGCCTGCGAAACAGCTCCGGTGATGCAGAACAATAAAGAATATAAAGGGCTTCTGAATAAGAAGATGATCGACGAATTGATCGATCGGAATAGTTAATCATGGAAAAAGTGGTCACCAGACATTTCGGGATTGAGAATTCCCAGCGGCTTGAAACCTATCTGCAGCATGGAGGGTATGAGGCGGCGCGTAAGGCGTTAAAAGAAATGACGCCCGTCGCTGTCATTGAAGAAGTCAAGAAGGCGAATCTACGAGGGCTTGGCGGAGCAGGTTTTCCGACGGGGATGAAATGGAGTTTTATTCCGGCCGCTAATCCTAAGCCTAAATATCTCGTCGTCAACGGCGATGAAGGGGAGCCCGGGACATTTAAAGATAAATACATTTTTGAAAGAGATCCTCACGCCTTTATTGAAGGCGTTATCATCACCTGCTATGCCATCGGCAGCCACAAGGCCTATGTGTATATCCGAGGAGAATATGAGAAGTCGATTCATACGCTGCGCGCGGCGATCGCCGAGGCGTATGCGAAGAATTATTTAGGTAAGGCTGTGATGGGAACAGCTTTTGATATTGATATTGTTGTTCATCCTGGTGCGGGTGCCTACATCTGCG
The DNA here is from genome assembly GCA_015233165.1 of Candidatus Omnitrophota bacterium. GTDB lineage: Bacteria > Omnitrophota > Gorgyraeia > Zapsychrales > Fredricksoniimonadaceae > JACQCF01. Next base: position 18,188 of record JADFYF010000030.1, on the reverse strand, counting down.
GGGAAGAAACGGCGCTGTTGGAATCCTTGGAAGGGAAAAAAGGATTTCCTCGTCTGAAGCCTCCGTTTCCGGCCATCGTCGGTTTGTTTGGATGTCCTACCGTTATTAATAACGTGGAAACCATTGCCTGTGTTGGCCCCATCATTGCCAAGGGGGCAGAGTGGTATGCCAAGTTGGGTTGTGAGAAAAATGGCGGGAATCGATTATTTTGCGTCAGCGGACATGTCAATAAACCTGGCGTCTATGAATTGCCCAATGGAACAACCTTACGTGAAATTATTTATGATCATGCCGGCGGTATTTTAAACGGCAAGCAACTCAAGGCGGTTATTCCTGGTGGTATTTCCGCGCCACTTCTGACGCCCGATCAGATCGACGTGAAAATGGATTTCGATTCTTTAAAAGCCATCGGGTCGATGGCGGGTTCCGGAGGGATCATCGTCATGGATGAAACCACCGATATGGTTTGGGCCGCGATGATTGCCGCTCGTTTCTATGCGCATGAATCCTGTGGTCAATGTTCCCCTTGCCGTGAAGGCAGCGGCTGGGTGTATCGCAGCATCAAGAGAATTTATCACGGAGAGGGTCGTATGACGGATTTGCAAAATCTTCCTGGGATTGTTAATAATATCGGCGGCAACACCATCTGTGCGTTCGGAGATGCGGTGACCATGTCGATTGGAAGCTATGTGACAAAGTTTCGGCACGAATTTGAGAGTAAAATTAAAGAGAGCTTAACCTAATAAATGTTGTCATCCCCGAATGCTTTTGTCGGGGATCTAGAATATGGCAACCTACTAGGTTCCCGACTAAAACATTCGGGAACGACATAGTAGGGTTAAGACCAAAGAGAATATATGCCAAAAGTAATTATTGACGGACAAGAAATAGAAGTGGCGGCCGGAACAACCATTATCCAGGCGGCGGATAAGCTGGGGATCAGCATTCCTCGTTATTGCTATCATGACGCCCTACCTGTTTCCGGAAACTGCCGTATCTGCATGGTGGAGGTTGAAAAGCAGCCTAAATTGCAGATTGCCTGTTATACGCCCGTCGCTGATGGTATGGTTGTTAAAACGAACTCGCCTAAGGTCCTAGACGTCCGTAAAACCGTTTTGGAATTCCTCCTCGTCAATCACCCTGTGGATTGTCCCGTTTGCGATCAGGCTGGCGAATGTAAATTGCAGGATTACTACATGGAGCACGGCCAGTACAATAGCCGTTTGGTCGACGTGAAGGTGAAGAAAGAGAAGAAGGCTGTTCAAATTGGCCCTACCGTCATGCTGGATCAGGAACGATGCATTCTCTGTACCCGCTGTGTGCGTTTTACTAATACGATTACCAAGACCAATGAGTTAGGTGTGTTTGAGCGCGGGGATCATTCTCAATTAGATGTGTATCCGGGTAAACAGCTGGATAATCCATATGCCGCTAATGTCGTCGATATCTGTCCTGTCGGCGCTTTAACAGATAAAGATTTTCGTTTCAAATGCCGTGTCTGGTATCTGGCTAAAACCAAGTCCGTTTGTCCCGGATGCAGCAGGGGATGCAATATCACGGTGGAATGGGATAAGATGCGTCCGCATCATTTTAAGAAGGCGCGCGTCATGCGTCTGAAGCCTCGTCTGAATCCGGATGTGAATAATTATTGGATCTGTGATGCTGGCCGTTACAACTATCGCTTTATCGATGAAAACAGAATTACCACCCCGCAGCTCAAGGATGATTTGATTACCTGGGAGCAGGCGATTGAGACGGTGGTCAAGGCAATCAAGTCGACTAAGACGGATCGCATTGGCGTTATTGCTTCGGCTCAGTTGACCAATGAAGATTTGTTTGTTGTAGGTAAGTTATTTAAAGAAACGCTGAAGGTGGCTAATGTCGATTACAGGGTTGGACAACAACCGGGCAACAGCGATGATTTCCTGATTAAGGCGGATAAGAATCCTAACACCGCCGGTGCTGCGGCTATTTTGGGAGTGCCTGCCCTTAGCGCCGAGGAGATTGTACAGAAGGCCAAACGTGGTGAGATCGATGTGTTGTATGTCTTTGGACAGGATTTAGTGAAGTTATTTGGTAAAGACGTTGTAGCAGAGGTAGTAAAGAAGGTGAAGCTTTTGGTCTATCAGGGCAGCAATATCAACGAAACCTGTTCCTACGCGCATTTAAATTTACCCAGCGCCGTCTACGCCGAGAAGGAAGGAACCTTCACCAACTGTCAGCAAAAAGTCCAACGCATCTGGCCGGCCTTTGTTCCTTTAGGAGAGTCCAGATTGGATTGGGTGATTTTATCCATGATCGCCGAGAAAATGGGAACAGCGTTTAAGTATAAGAACACTCAGGACATTTTTAAAGATATTGCAGCTACTGTTGATGGTTTCTCCGAAATGACGTACGAAAAGTTAAATGATCAAGGGTTGATTTTAAATAAAAAATTATGAACGACATCCTCATCAAATTTATCATCGCCTCGGGAACCATAGGAACCATGTTTGGTGTCGCGGGTTTTTTGACATGGGTTGAGCGTAAACAAAGTGCGGTCATGCAGGATCGTATCGGAGCTAATCGGGCCACGATTTTTGGGTTTAAGGCGTTGGGTTTATTCCACGCGATTGCCGACGTGCTTAAAATGCTCAGCAAGGAAGAATTTATTCCTCAGGGAGCCAATAAGTTTTTATTTAATCTGGCCCCTTACTTATCGGTCACCTTTGCCTTGGTTGGTTTTGCGGCCATTCCTATTGGGAATCAGCTGGTCATCTCAGGCAAGGTTATTGAATTGCAGGCGGCCAACCTTAACATTGCCCTGATTTTTATTTTTGCCATGATGTCCATGGGAGTTTATGGGGTTGTTTTAGGCGGTTTCTCGTCAAATAATAATTATGCGTTTTTAGGCGGTATGCGTGGTGCCGCCCAGATGATCGCCTATGAAATTACCATGGGGGCGGCCATCATGGGGGTTATCATGGTGTATAACACGCTGGATCTTCAGATGCTGGTCCGTGGACAGGGCGATTATATGTTAGGCGGCTGGCTTCCTAAGTGGGGAATTTTTTGTCAGCCTTTATCCTTTGTTTTGTTTTTAACAGCAGCGACGGCAGAAACCAAACGCACTCCTTTTGATCTTCCGGAAGGGGAATCTGAAATCATCGGATATTTCGTTGAATACAGCGGGATGAAATTTGGGATGTTTTTCATGGCGGATTTGGTTGAAACGGTTCTTGTCTCCGCCTTGATGACCACCTTGTTTTTGGGTGGCTGGCAGATTCCGTATCTTCATCCAGATGGGTTTCATTTTCCCTGGGGAGGGATGATTGCGATGTCCAATTGGCCGGTCGCGGCTTTAGGTGTCGTGGCCTTTTTTGTTAAGTTAAGTGTTTTTATCTGGCTGCTGATGGCTGTCCGTTGGACCTTGCCGCGTTTTCGTTATGATCAGCTGATGAATTTGGGATGGAAGATTTTGCTTCCTGCTTCCTTAATCAATATTGCCTTGACGGCGATTGTGATGACTCTTTTAAGGCAAACTCATGGATAATCCGATAGAAAAACGTCGTCTAGAACTAGAAAAATATTTTGATGCGAAAAGTCCTTTTGCGCTTTTACGTGTCGCCCAGATGAAGCGCGCCTGGAAACACAAGAATCGCCGGGAATTGACTTGGTGGGAGAACACATATATCCCAACAGTTGTTACGGGCATTCATTTAACCTCGAAGCATTTTTTTCATAACTTGAATCTCCATATTCTTCATCTTTTTGGCCTATGCAAGGATCAGAAGGCTGCTGTGACGTATCAATATCCCGAACAGCCAAGACCATTATCTGCTCGCACCAGAACCCGCCATCGCCTTACCAAGCGCGAAGACGGCTCTCCTAGATGTGTTGCCTGTATGATGTGCGAAACCGTTTGTCCTGCTCGGTGTATTGAAATCACCGCCGGCGAACATCCTGATCCCAATATTGAGAAATTCCCCCAGAAGTTCGTCCTCGATCTAGGCAAATGCGTCTACTGCGGCTTTTGCGTGGAAGTTTGCCCCGAAGACGCCATCCGCATGGACACCGGCAAACTCAATACCGCCGAATACTCCCGCGAAAGTATGATCTACGATAAAAAACGATTGATGGACGAGTAGTCCCTTAATTTTATTGCGCACAACCCATTGAAAGACAATGATTACATAGCATCCGGGAGTTCGAAGTTGGATTCAATTAATAATAAATTTTCCAAATATAGATCCGACAGGGCATTAACCCACCCCAAGTATCGGGCGGATTTAGATGGACTGCGGGGTATTGCTGTTTTATTGGTTATAGGTTTTCATGCATTTCCTTCCCAAATAAGAGGCGGGTTTATTGGGGTCGACATCTTTTTTGTTATTTCTGGTTACCTTATTTCTACTATTATTTTTAGCAATTTAGAGGGCAATACGTTTAGCTTTAGAGATTTTTATTCACGTCGCATTAGACGGATATTTCCGTCACTGTTATGTGTTCTCGTAGCCTGCTGTCTATTAGGAGGATTGATTCTATGGCCCAACGAATACCAACAGTTAGGTAAACACGTAGCAGGAGGGGCGGGGTTTATATCTAATTTTTTGTTATGGCAAGAGGCTGGTTATTTTGATGCTTCCGCACAAACCAAACCTTTGCTGCATTTATGGAGCTTAGGAATTGAAGAACAGTTTTATATAATATTTCCAGCGCTTATTTGGTCTGCTCGCAAGATACGTTTCAATTTGTTTGCATTATTGGCGATGCTGTTTCTTATCTCTTTTGGTATGAATGTTGCGCACATTTACTCAAAACCTATTGCAACTTTTTATTCGCCTGTTTCACGTTTTTGGGAACTGATCGGTGGCAGCCTGCTTGCATTTTTCGATCTTTACAAAAAAGGTATATTGGCAAAGACAAAATGGGGCTTTCTGGCTGACGTTAAATCTATATTGGGGTTTGTGTTTATTATTTTAGCGTTGGTCATGCTTACTAAAGACAGTCTGTTTCCAGGTGGGTGGGCCTTGTTGCCGATAATAGGAGCTGTTTTAATTATCTCTGCCGGTCCGCAATCTTTTTTGAATAGGATTGTACTATCAAATAAAATATTAGTATGGGTTGGATTAATAAGCTATCCCCTGTATTTGTGGCATTATGTTTTATTGGTTTTCTCGCATATTATTGAAGTTATTCCTGGGCCAGAAGTCATCCTTGGTCATAAGCTTAATTATGTCGTTGCCGTCATAAGGATTGTGGTCGTGATTATGAGTGTCCTCGCAGCATGGATTACCTATAAGGTCGTTGAAAAGCCAATACGTTTTGGTTCCTCTAATAGAATTAAAGACACCACCCTCCTCTTATTAATGCTTGCTGTGGGGGCCGTTGGATTGATTATTTATAAGACCGATGGGTTTCCCTTCAGGAGAAATTCTCCGGTAGATATAATAAACCAACATCAATTAACCTGGCATCAACCATCAACTGAGGATTGTGTCGCTTTGGTTGGTTTAAACCCTGAAATCAAGGCTGGCGCCTTAATTTTTTGTACAATGAGTGGAAACAAAGACAATCTTAAAATAGCAATAATTGGAGATAGCATGGCCAGTGCGTTAATGCCAGGTTTTGAAGACAACTATAAAGATAAAAATATAGGGATAATAAATATAGGAAATGGCACGTGTGCACCGTTTAGGGGCATAAATGGAGTTTTTAGTTATAATAATCAATGTAATGATGTGAACCATAAAATTTATGATTTTGTTTTGAAAAACTCTTCGATAAAAACAGTCATACTTGGGTTTGCTTCTAATGATATGAATAATATGAATATAGGAAAATTAAATGCAGGGGCAGTTTTAGAAGACAAAATTCCCTTTTACGCGCAATTGGTTCAAAAAGATATTTCAGATTTGAAAAAGGCGGGTAAGAATATAGTTGTCACTTTCGACACTCCGATGATGAATCTAAATCGTCCTCAGAATTGTTTGAATCAATGGGAAGGTTTTAATAACCGTTGTCATAAACTGGAATCAGAATTGTCTTTAAGACAACCGTATATTCGTTATTGGGAGAATTTATTAAGGGGTAAGAATGTTTGTATTTTTTATCAATCGCAAGGGCTTAAGTCGGAGGGTGTTTTTAATGAAGTGGACAATAGGGGAGTTCTTTTGTACAGAGATGGTCGCCACTTGAGTTATAACGGTTCAGATAAAGTGGCAAAGTCTTTTATGGCTTCAACTTGTTCCGAGTATATTAAATAAGCCTCCCATTCCGCTCGCATGGACACCGCCAAACGTTACTGGAGAATAGAGATGAATTGGAAGATTTTCTTAATCGTTCTTTTGTTTTCTGTTAATGCGTCTGCATCGACGATTCTTCTTAAATCAGGACAGTCCATTGATGCTTCGATTGTAGAAGTCGCTAAGAATTTTGTTAAGGTTGATGTTCAAGGCACCGTGATGACCTATTATCAGGAGGAGATCCAAAGCGTTAATGGCACCCCTATTGATACCAATCTTCCTTTTGTAGAACAAGTCGCAAGTACTCACGATACGTCGCCGCCAGCCTCTTCCAAGAAAGAAGATTCACCCGTTGCCCCAAGAGTTCCAGAGGGTCCGGTATTCTTTCCTTTAAATCAATACAGGCATGCTCAGGATCTTGCTAGACAAACCAATCAACCTTTAATTTTTCTTGTAGACAATGAAGCTCCAACCGAGAAAAGCGACAAAGGTATTCTTGTTTATATAGATGGAGCAACAGAGATGAATTATATGCCAGCACAGATGAGTCGAGCCTTGATGGCCAGGGGTGGCCAGGTCGTACTTCCTTTGGCTGTGATGATGGATATTGATTTAACAAAGGTTATTAAGATTTTGCCTCATAAGACTAAGGAGATTCCCATTGATGGTTCATTTATTTTAGGGAATGTGAATGCGCCTGTGACGATGGTTATGTTTGCTGACTTCCAATGTCCCGGCTGTGCCAGTGAGTATCCGCAAGTCAAAGCGCTATTGGATTCTTATCCCAATCAACTGCGTGTCGTGATCAAACATTTCCCATTGCCTTTTCATCAGATGGCCTTTCCGGCAGCTAAGGCTGCGGCTGCCGCTGGGCAACAAGGTAAGTTCTATGAGATGGCAGAGTTGCTGTTTAAGAATTCATCTCAATTGAGTGAAGATAAGTTTAAGGAGTTAGCCGGAGAGTTAAAGTTAGATCTCGTCCAATTCATCAAGGATTATCAAGACGGTAATGGTCAGTTAACGGACCGCATTACTCGTGACATGGCTCTTGGTAAACACCTGGAGGTTGGTGGAACCCCTGATTATTTTATTGACGGTGGCCGAATTCCTCCTCCTTACTGGAAAAAGACGATTGATCAGTTTTTAGCAGACAACAAATCCCCCTAACAAGGACCAATCATGACAGCAGCCCCTGAACTTTTGATGCCGGCCGGCGATATGGAGAAGATGAAGTATGCGTTTGCCTTTGGGGCGGATGCGGTTTATCTGGGGATTCCCAGGTTTTCTCTGCGGGCTCGTGAAAATGGGTTTAAGAAGTTAGAGCAGGTCGCCGAGGCCATTAGTTATGCGCATCAGCTAGGTAAGAAGGTGTATGTCACGGCTAATATCTTTCCTCATAACAGTAAACTTCCCTCCTTTACAAAATACATTGCAGAATTATTAGCGCTCTGTCGGCCGGATGCCTGGATTATGTCGGATCCCGGTCTTATCATGATGATGCAGGAACACTTCCCTCAAGAAGTGATTCATATGTCGGTGCAGTCGAATACTCTGAATTATGCGTCAGTGAAGTTCTGGCAGAAGATGGGAATTAAACGCATCATTGTTTCTCGGGAAATCAGCATTAAGGAGATCAAGGAGATTCATGAGGCTTGTCCCGATATGGAACTGGAATCGTTTATCCACGGAGCCATCTGCATGGCTTACTCCGGACGCTGTTTGATTTCGAATTATTTAAGTCACAGGGATTCCAATCAGGGCGTCTGCACCAATTCCTGTCGCTGGGAATATAAGGTTTATAAGAAAGAAGGCGTACAGGAAGAGACGGCGTACCAGCCTCTTTTGGATCAGTATTATCTTAAAGAATCTGAACGTCCCGACGATCTTTTTGAATTAGACGAGGATGAGCACGGCAGTTATCTGATGAATTCCAAGGATCTTTGCGCCATTGCCTCCTTAGGAGAACTCCAAGAGGCGGGCGTCTGTTCTTTTAAAGTCGAGGGCCGTTCTAAGTCGGTCTATTATGTCGCCATGATTGCCCGGGCGTATCGCAGAGCTATGGATGATCTAGCCACCGGCCGACCCTTTAATCCCCAACACATGAAGGATATTTTCGCGACTTCCAATCGGGGTTTTATTGAAGGATTTCTTTATGGTAATCCTGGGGACGTCGGGCAGGAGTATTTAACCAGCAATTCAGAATATTCCACGTATCGGTATGTGGCCCTTGTGAAAGGTTATGACAAGGACCGTCAGCGCTTAAATTTAAGAATAGGAAATCCGATCAAGGTGGGGCAGACGTATGAGCTTTGTCTGCCGCAGCAGGATGAGTTGTTTACGGTGGAGGAGCTTTTTGATGAAAAAGGTAATTCCGTTAAGCTTGTTCATGGGGGGATCTCTTCATGTTGGATTAAATTTCCCAAGGATCCCGGTCCGTTTGCGGTGATTCGTGAGGCTATAAAATTCTTCTAGCCAAATTTTGAACTTGGGAGTACAGTGAAATCAGATGGCTTTCGAAAGGAGGCTCATATGAAAACCAGGTTCAGTTTCATCTCCGTTGTTGCAGGTGTCTTTATCTCTTTCCCCGTTTTTGCCCAAGCTCCAATCGTAATGGCTTCAAAACCAGGAGCAACCCATTTAGAGGAGGTGCAAAGAAAATGCCTAGGCTTAGCACAAATGTCAATGACAAGATGTGTGGAGTTGGAGTTGCAACGAGAGGCGCAGCAAGATAAGTTGACGACGGTTACACAAAATAAGCAATCGGCAGAGCAAGGGGTTCAAGGGAAGGATTCTTTTTCTTCTCAAGGAAGCGCAATGACAGGCGGTTCAGCCGCCATGCCTGTTATGCCGGTGCATTGGTAGGAGGAGAATTAAAGCCGTTGGGCGTATTCTTCGCCCAATGGAGGGGGTTGTTGAGCAGGAGATTTCCAGTATTTTTTAAGTTCGGCATCAGTTTTAGAGATATGATTAACCAACCAATTTTTAACAAAATGATTAATCTCCAGCATCACTTCCAGAGGATCTGGGCTGGTCTTAACTTTATTGTTAAACTCTCTGAGTTGAATAATAAAGAGATCATGCTCCTTCTTGTTATTTTCTGCTTCAGGACAATTCGTACCTAACATGCACATTTCTTCAAATTTAAAATGTTCAACGATGTAGGTCTCCAGAAAGCAAAGAGTATCCTTAATAATCGTTGAGTCTTTTTCTTTAATTTTCTTTTCCATGAAAGCAAAGAACTTAAATAAAGCACGGTGCTGTTTGTCAATATCTTCAATTCCTGTAGAGTATTTTTCAGACCATTCCATCATAATCATTCCTTAAGAATAAATTTACTTAATAAAACCAAATGCCATTCCTCTGACGGCTGTGATGGCAGCATCGAGAAACGGGCCCTGGAAGATTCCTATGACGATGATGCCCAGGATGGCGAAGCTTAAGAGCAGCTTCATCGAAGAAGAGACAAGAATAGGAGAGGTTACTTTAGGAGCATCCACGTAGATGCGTTTGACGATCAGAAGATAATAATATAAAGAGATGACAATGTTAACGGCCGCAATGAGCGCTAACCAGGTATATCCGCTTTGAATCACGGATACGAGTAACGCAAATTTACCAAAGAATCCTGCCAAGGGGGGCATGCCCGCTAAGGACACCAGGGCCAACAGCAAGGTGGCTGCGAGTAATCCTGAACGTTTAGAAAGACCGGCATAGTCGGCAATCTCGTCGCTCTTAATGGCAACAAAGACTAAGACGATGACTAAGAAGGCGGCCAGATTGGTAAAGAGATAACCTAAGAGATAGAAATTCATCGCGGAGGCTCCAAGGACAGTTCCTGCCGCAGCGCCCATCAACAGATAACCGGCATGACTGATGCTCGAATAACCTAAGAGTCTTTTGATATTGGTTTGAAACATAGCGACGAGGTTTCCATACGTCATCGTGATAGCGGATAAGACCGCTAAGGTCAATCCCCATTCCTGATGCCAGGGAGCAAAGATGCCAAAGAATAGACGCATGAGCATGACAAAACCAGCAGCCTTGGATCCGACGGATAAAAGAGCTGTGACAGGAGTTGGAGCCCCCTGATAGACATCCGGAACCCACATATGAAAAGGAATAGCGGCAATCTTAAAGGCAACGGCAGAGAAGACCAGAACCATTCCAAAGAGCATCATGGGGTTCATGGCATGGGTGCCGACGTAACCCAGGATGGCTTCAAAACGGGTGGAATGAGTAACTCCGTACAAGAAGCTGATGCCATAGAGGAAGAAACCCGACGACAAGGCTCCCAGGATTAAATACTTCATCCCTGCTTCGAGGGACAACTTATCACTTTTTAAGTAAGCGGTCATGACATACAAAGAGATGGTCATGATCTCCAAGGCGATAAACAGGATGAGAAAATCCGCTGCGGAGGCAATCAAGGACATCCCAATTAACGCCAGCCACAACAGGAGATAGAATTCATTGCGGCGTCCGCCTAAAGCTTTGAAGTATTGCTGGGTCATGGCAAAGACAAAGACCATGGCCAAGAGGAAGAAGCCTTTGAAGAACCAGGCTAAGGAATCCATGACGAACATCCCACCAAAGGTGGAACCAGAAAGATTATGCTGGGTAAGCCAGAAGGCGATCAAGCCAAAGAGAGACCCGAAGCTGACAATGCCAATCCAATCCCTGTTTGTCTTCTTAGGTAAGGAAATATCCATGATGACCAAAACCACAAGGGTGAGGGTCATGAAGGATTCTAATGAAATTAAAGACCAGTTAATAGTTGGAAACATATGAAATTATCCTATCGAATCCTCTCGGCAATGGGCTTTGTGCTTGAGCCTATGTGATTCAAAATACCTGCCGGCCAGCAGCCGATGACAATCAAGACGGTAAGTAACAGAACAAACGGTAATTTAGTTTCAAAACTATGCGCATCCGTTATCTTAGAGGCCAACTTGGGATTCAAGGGGCCGTGAAATCCAAGGCGGATGGCTTTCAACATATAGATAGCGGTAATGACAATTCCCAGAACGGCTAAGACAGATAATCCACGGTACTGATCCCAGGAGGCCAACAGAACAAGAATTTCAGCGACGAAGTTTCCAAATCCCGGAACACCGGCTGAGGCAAAGGCGGCCATGATAAAGCAGGTGGCGACAAAGGGCATGATCTTAGCCAAACCGCCTAACTCGTCGAGGTTACGGGTTTTGGTTTGATCCGTCACAAAACCTGTGACCGCGAAGGCTAAGGCCGCCATGATGCCGTGAGCAAACATGAGAAAGACAACGCCATTGATCCCAATCCCATTAAAGCAGGCTAAACCTAAAAGGATATAACCCATATGAGAGCAGCTGGAATATGCCAAGACATATTTGATATCCCGCTGGGTCAAGGCCACCAGTCCGCAGAAAAGTATGTTAACAATCGCTAGGGTGGCGATGATCGGCATCCAGGCATGAGCCGCTTCAGGCATGAGTTGAATCGCAAAACGAATGATCGCATAGGCGCCCATCTTCTTAAGAACACCGGCGTGCAGCATGCTAATGGCTGTCGGAGCTTCGGTATAACCCACCGGAGCCCAGGTATGAAAGGGCCAGAGGGTTAGGGTGACGCCGAATCCGACGACAATCAACGGGAAGATCCAGTTCTGGACGGCAAAAGGAATAGGATGAAGGGCCAGGCGCTGTTGAATCACCACTAAATCAAAGCTGCCAACACCTGTGTGAAGGTACAGCGCAATTAAGCCAATCAGCGCAACAGCTGCTCCAGCGACGAGGTATAGGGTTAATTTCATAGCCGCATATTCACGGCGTTCTGATCCCCAGATGGCAATCATCAAAAAGACGGGGATGGCGGCGATTTCATGGAAGAAGTAAAAGAAGAAGATGTCTAACGATAAGAACGCCCCGTAGGTGCCGATCACGGTGATCAACAGAAGAATGTAATATTCTTTGACACGTTCCTTGATGGAGGCGCTCACCATGACCGCGGCAAAGGAGGCCAGGCCTAGTAACAGAAGCATGAGAGAGTTGATGCCATCAACGCCTAAATGATACGAGATTCCAAAAGGAACCACCCAGGGAATTTTCTGAATGAATTGATAGCCACCTAAGGCGGCGTCGTAGGACACAAAAACCCAGGCGGATAATAGAAACGGTACCAGAAGAGTCAGGTTGGCAATCTTGCGGATCAGACTGGTCTTATCCGAGGGTGTCATCAACACAAGACCAAGTCCAGCCAATGGCGCTAATAGAATAAGGGACAGATTAGGTGTTATCATAAATTTTTAACCAGTAACAGAAACAGGAACACCGTTCCTAAGACGAAGATAATGGCATAGAACTGAACCAAACCATTTTGTAAGAAACGAAAGACGCGTCCGCCTTCCTGAGCCGTATCCGTCAGCCCATGAACACCGATGCGGATGATAAAGACCTTTTCAAACCAGGCTAAAAGATTCGCAAAGTTTTGCTGAAGGGTATCGACGTACCAGCCATAAATGGCATCAAAGTAATACTTATTCTTAAGAACAGGATAGAGGCCGCCAAGTTTCGCCGTTAAAGGATCACTGGCAGGTCGGCTACCGTAGATCAGATAGGAAATAACTAAACCTAGGACGCCGGCAGCCGATGAAATCAGCGCCACGGTCATATTTAAATGCACAGGTTCAGAATGAGGATAAAGGAAATGAGGAATACCGATAAATCCACCGACGACAGAAAGAACAGCTAAAAAGACCAGCGGAAGGGTCATCACGGTCGGTGATTCGTGGACTGCGTGATGTCCGTGCCCTGTTTCAGGTTTGCCCCAGAAGGCGGTGAAGAAAAGACGTCCCATATAAAAGGAAGTCAGAGCGGAAGCGATGGTGGCGATCCAATAAAGAACGGTATTATGTTCAAAGGCCAGGGCGAGAATTTCATCCTTGCTCCAGAATCCGCTGAAGGGAAAGATTCCGCACAGTGCTAATGTTCCGAAGAGAAAGGTCCATCCGGTGATGGGCATCGACTTCCAGACACCCTTCATTTTCCAAATATTCTGTTCGTGATGCAATCCATAGATGACGCTGCCTGCTCCTAGAAACAAGAGCGCTTTAAAGAAGGCGTGGGTGGTCAGGTGATACATGCCCGGCATGGGGCCGCCTAAGCCGAGCGCCATGACCATCAGACCCAATTGACTTAATGTCGAATAGGCGAGGATACGTTTGATATCATTCTCGACGACAGCTAAGGTGGCTGCCATCAGAGCCGTGATGCCGCCCACATAGGCAATGACACTTAAGGCTTCGGTTAAAGGTTCAAAGATAAAGAAGGTTCGAGCCAAAAGATAGACACCAGCGGCCACCATGGTTGCGGCGTGGATCAAAGCGCTAACAGGGGTGGGGCCTTCCATGGCATCCGCCAGCCAGACGTGTAAGGGAACCTGAGCAGATTTACCGACGACACCACAGAACAGCAACAAAGCAGCAATGGTCAAAAGATGAGGATCCATGTGAGACACAGCGGTCGCTAAATCCGTGATTTGAAAACTGCGAGCGGCTCCAGAGACCCCTGAGAGACTCCACAGCAGAAGGATACCGCAAAGGAATCCAAAGTCAGCCAAACGATTCACCATAAACGCTTTGACGGCAGCGGCAGACGCGGAGGGCTTCTCATACCAGAAACCGATTAACAGGTGGGAACTCAAACCGACCAATTCCCAGAAGATAAACAATTGAATTAGATTGTTCGAAAGAACAATGCCGATCATCGAGAAGGCAAAGAGACTTAAGAAAGCAAAGAAGCGAGGCATACTGGGATCTTCCGCCATGTATCCTTTAGAGTAGAGAAAGATGGCGCTTCCGCCGCCGGTGACAACCAGCATCATGATGATCGCTAAAGGATTAACCAGAAATCCGAAATTGATTGTTAAGGCATCGATATGAATCCAGGTGATGGATTGCTGGAAGGAATAGGTTTGATGAGATGAAAAAATCTGACTGGCAATCAAAAGGGTACAAACAAAAGAAGTAACGATACCTAGGATAGCTGTTAAGGAGCTTAGCGATTTAGAATGAAGAAACAAAAAAGTAATCAGAAGACAGGCCACCAACGGAGCAAAATAGGCTATCCAGACTAAAAGAGGGTCTACCATTTCATTTCCTTTAATTCATCCGCCTGGATCGTGGATAATCGTTGATACATCAAAACGATGATGGCCAGGCCAATCGCCACTTCAGCCGCCGCTACGAGAATAACAAAAAAGACAATCAATTGGCCGTTATAATCTCCGTTAAATTTGGAAAACGCCACAAACGAAAGGTTGGAAGCGGCCAAAAGTAGTTCTAAGGATAAAAGAATTTTGAGGACGGAGCGGCTGGTGGTGACACCCAGAATGCCAATTGCAAAGACAAGTCCGCTTAAGAGAAGATAGTGGTCTAAGGCAATCATGACTGTCCTTCTTCCTTCCCTGTATTCAGCGCCCCTTGAGCCAGAGAAACAATTCCAAAGAGGGCAATGAGCAAAAGGAGGGATGTTAATTCAAAAGGAAGCAGATAGTCGGTAAAAAGAATCTGTCCTACGGTTTCAATGGTTCCTCGAATAGAGCTGGTCGCAAACAATTGAGCATCCAGAAAGCTTTGGGTGGCAAAGAAGAATGAGAAAGCAAACAAAATGGAGGAAAGATATCCTAGTGTTTTAAAACGGCGCTGTTCAACAAATGTTAGCGAAATAGCCGTCAAGTTCAGGCACATGACCACAAAGATAAAGAAAACCAGCACAGCCCCCGCATAGACCAACAAAAGGATCATGCCGACAAAGAAGGCTTGCAAAAGGACAAATAGAGAAGACAGGGAAAAGATGGCGACAACCAGTGCCAGAACATTATAAAGCGGATTACGAGCCAGAACGACGCATAAACTAGCCAGAATTAAGGTGGCGGCAAAGAAATAAAAGAAAAGGGATGGCATAGATTGAGTCAGAAAAAGTTTTTAAGTGTGTAAGATATATGCCTAATATATAAAGAAAGACTTCACTGTCAACAAGATTGTGTGATTTATTGGATATCCAGGAGATTTTGTTGTACAATTGGGCTTTAAAAATCAAAGGAAACCTATGGCCACTGCAAAAACAAAAATTAAACCCAATATATCCTCCATTGAAGAGCTTAAAATTTTACGAACCGTTGTCGATATCGCTTCTTCTGAATTAGATTTAAAACTCATTTTAAATGAAGTTGTCCGAATTGTGACCGAGATGACGAAGGCGGATTCGGTCTTCGTGTACCTGTTTGATGAACATAAAGAGAATTTAGTTTTGATGGCATCTAAAACCGCTCACAAGAAGGAGTTGGGACATGTAGTCCTGAAGATCGGGGAAGGGATTACCGGTTGGGTAGCTCAGGAAGGTAAGCCGGTAGCTATCAAGAATCATGCCTATAAGGATCCGCGTTTCAAGAATTTCGATGTTCTGCCGGAAGATCGTTATGAAGCCTTCTTGTCTGTTCCTGTGATCTATAAGGCCAAGGCCATCGGAGCGATTAACGTGCAGCATAAGAAACAGCATGAGTATTCGGTATCGACGGTCAATTTGATCGAAAGTATTGCGAAACAAATCGGCGGTGTGATTGAACATGCCAGACTTTTTGAAGAAACACGGAAGAAGGCATTGCAGTTTGATTCGTTAATTAAGGTGAGTCGTTCTATTACGTCGGAACACTATTTGGATGAAATCTTGAATCTGATCGTCGTGGTCACAGCCGAGATGCTTAATTCCAAGGTCTGTTCTGTAATGCTTTTGGATGAGAAAAGTCAGGAGCTGGTCATTAAGGCCACTCAGTCTTTAAGTGAGGATTATAAAAAGAAACCCAGCATCAAGGTGGAGAATAGTTTAAGCGGAACGGTTCTTAAGACCCGCAAACCCGTCGCTGTGTACGATGTTCGTCATGATGAGAAATATGCCTACAAAGATTTAGCTGTTAAGGAGGGTTTGACATCGATGATCGCCGTTCCTATGACGGTTAAGGATAAGGCTATAGGGGTTATTAATGTGTATACCAAACAGCTGCATCGTTTTTCCGAAGAAGAGATTAACGTGCTTCAGATGGTCGCTAATCAGGCCGCTGTTGCCGTTGAGAATACTAAGTTGATGGAAGAAGCGCTAAAAGCCAAGGAAGCATTAGAAACACGAAAACAAGTGGAAAGAGCCAAGGGCATTGTCATGAAGATGAATAATCTTTCCGAAGATGCCGCCTACCGTTTGATTCATAAAAAGAGTATGGATAGTTGCCGTTCTATGAAGGACATTGCAGAATCCATTATTCTCATGGCCGATTTACAAAAATCTTTATAAACCTTGCCTCACCTTCTTGACAAATAGAAAAAAGCAAGTATACTTTCTTTCGTCTTAAGAAATGGATAACATTTAAAGCGGTGGCGGCAAAGAAGTCGACTTAAACCGCTGGTAATATTGGACATTGATGCCCGATTAACTCTTTGAAGAGATAATCGGGTTTTTTATTGGACGTTGCAGCCCAATAGTTTTCCCTGAATGATCAGGGGGGATTATTGGGCTTTTTTATTTTAAAACGGAGGTTCTATGGTCAGAAAATTCATCATTCAGGTTATTCTTCTTACCTTTGGGCTGATGTGTTTGGGGCCTTTTCCTGAAGCCAAGGCTCAGATGCTGTTGAATTTACCTGCTCCGGGACTGATGATTAAAACCAGTTACGCATTTAAGCCTTTGGAATTAAAAGGGATACAAGTCTATGCGAATAATCCTTTGCGTTTTGATTTTTTGGTGGACAAGGGGAATTCTGGTCTTCGTGGCCAAGCTTTAAAGGATGAGATTACTCATTTGACTAAATATTTTCTCACCTGCCTGACTGTCCCTGAAAAAGACCTGTGGGTAAATCTGTCTCCGTATGAAAAGAACCGCATTGCGCCCGAAAGTTTTGGGGTGACCGAAATGGGCAAATCCTTGCTGGAGCAGGATTACCTTTTAAAACAGATGATGGCTTCTTTAAGTTACCCGGAGAATTCTTTAGGGAGGGAATTCTGGCAGAAGGTTTACCAAAAAGCCAAGGAACTTTATGGGACCACCAATGTGCCTGTGGGAACGTTTAATAAGGTTTGGATTGTTCCTCAATCCGCTTCGGTCTACGTCAGGGGCAATGGTGCTTTTGTGTCTCATAGCAAGTTGGAGGTGATGCTGGAGGAGGATTACACCGCGTTTGAGAATAATAAGGACAAAAGAAACGTCTCTAATTCTCCACAGGAGGCTAAGGCCGCCGCTCCCTTTGCTCAAATTATTCGTGAGGTCATCCTGCCGCAGTTAAGGCAGGAAGTGAATGAAGGTAAGAACTTTGCCGTGGTGCGTCAGGTGTATAGCGCCATGATTCTAGCGACCTGGTACAAAAGACACTTGAAGGATAGCTTGTTGGGGAAGACCTATGTCGGCAAGAATAAGGTCACGGGCGTTGATGTGGAAGATAAGGACGTTAAGGAGAAGATTTTTCAGCAGTATCTGAAGGCCTACAAGAAATGCGTCTATAACTATATTAAAGAAGATTACGATCCCTTAACCCAAACAACAGCTCCTCGTAAGTATGCTTCGGGGGGAATGGATTTTGTAGGGTTTGGGGGACGGGGAGACAAGGTTTATAAAGAGTCCTATCAGTTAGAAGGGTTATTCCTAGGCAATGACCTGGCGATGGCGACGGTGGATGTGGCCGCTGCGAATAGTCAAGGAGAGATGGTTGAGTTTCCAGACGGAAGACTCTTTCCTAATACACATCCTTTAAAAGCTGTTGTCCGTGAGGTGAAGGCTCAAGAATCTTTAGGGAGGTTTACGCATTTATGGAATACAGCACTTTGTGATGCGGTGAATTCTCTGGGAAGTGCTGTTGTCCGTGAGGTGAAGGCTCAAGAATCTTTAGGGAGGTTTACGCATTTATGGAATACAGCACTTTGTGATGCGGTGAATTCTCTGGGAAGTG